>DAIQQT010000122.1:0-7321 GCA_036786685.1 Trichlorobacter sp. | reverse complement strand
TTTGATGGTGATGGGGCAGACAAGCTCCCGGTTGCCTGGCGTTCAACGGCAGACTCCTGTCATCAGCAAACCGGCCATGATCTGGGAGAACGGATGGCTAATGCCTTCCGTCAGCTGTTTAACGCAGGGTATCAATCGGTTCTGCTGTGCGGCAGCGATATTGTCGGTATTGATGCCGGATACCTGCAGCAGGCGGCAGAAAAATTGAAACAGTCCGGCATGGTGATTTCCCCGGCCTACGACGGTGGCTACTGCCTGATCGGCTTTACAGCAGAGTCCTTTGCTCCCCAGGTGTTTGCGCGGATAGACTGGAGTACGGAGCAGGTACTACAACAGACGCTTGAGCGCTGTGAACAGGCCGGAATCAGGCCTGCATTGCTGGGAATGCTGCGGGATATTGATACCCTTGATGACCTCAAAACCGTTTGCCCCTCTCCAAAACATCACACACGACTTGACACACAGATGACCTGAGGTACTCTTATAACGGTAACAAACACGGAGCAGACCTCATGACGACATCTGCCAGACCCGATACCGTTGCACGAGTTCTCCGGCCTCAATCAGTTTTATGCTGGCTTACGGCATTTTTTATTGTCCTGTTGCTGTCAGGTTGCAACCGTCAACCAGAAGAAAAACCGCTTACCTACAGCAAAACCCCTGTTGTCACGTCATTACCGGTCTACCGCTTTGCCGTGCATCCCCTGCACAACCCGGCAAAACTTGCCGAGGCCTATCAACCGCTGATTGAATATCTGAACAGCCATATCCCTGAAGCACATTTTGAACTTGAAGCCTCGCGGGATTACCAGGCCTATGAAGAAAAATTCCGCACCGCTGGACCTGAGTTCCTGTTACCCAATCCCTGGCAGACGATTGAGGCAATCAAATCCGGCTACCAGGTGATTGCCATGGCCGGTGATGCAGAAGATTTTAAAGGGATCTTTATTGCGCGCAAAGACAGCAACATCAAGAAACCGGCAGACCTCAAGGGTAAGATTGTCAGTTATCCCTCCCACACGGCGCTTGCTGCCTGTATTATGCCGCAGTTTTACCTGCACCAGCATGGTATCAACGTAAATCGTGACATCACCAACAACTATGTGGGCTCGCAGGAATCCTCCATTATGAACGCCTACCTGGGCCAGTCTGCTGTTGCAGCCACCTGGCCGGTACCCTGGCGCCTGTTCCAGCAGGATCACCCCAAAGAGGCTGCCCAGCTTCACCAGCTCTGGGAGACCCCCTATCTGCTGAACAACTCCGTCATGGCAGGTCCTCGTGTCCCCCCGGCCATCAGCCAGCAGGTCAGGAAGTTGCTGCTTGAGCTGTCAACATCCTCAGAAGGACGTACCATTCTCAGCACCATGGCCACCGCGCGATTCCATGCTGCTGATAACACCAGTTATGACAAAATACGGGAATATGTGGCCGTCTTTGAAAAACAGGTACGCCCGGTGGAGAAAAAATGATACCTGAGAAGCTGGCATGGCTGCTTTCAGGTACATTACGACGCCGTATGATTGTCGGCATGACCGTTATTATGGCCATCCTGATGTCGCTGTTTGTGCTGGAGATGACCCGTCGGCAGGAAATCGCCGTCTTGAAGCAGCATACCACGCAAGCAACCTCCCTTGTTCAGAGCATCACCGCATCATCATCGGTCTGGGTTGCCTCCCGTGATTACAGTGGACTGCAGGAGATCATTCAAGGCCTTGCGCGGTATCCTGATCTTGCCCATGCCATGGTGCTTGATTCCCGTGGTCAGGTACTGGCACACAATGAGCAGGACCGGATCGGTCTTTACCTGACAGATTTCCCCAAAGATTCTGATTTCCAGATCCTGCAGCAGAATAATCGGATGGTGGACGTTATCAACCCGATCCTGCTCGGTGATAACACCATCGGCTGGGTACGGATCGGGTTAAGCGGCAAGACCCTTGAAGCCGATATTGCGCAGGTCAGGAAAAACGGTTTGTGCCTCGCCCTGGTGGCAATTCTGCTGGCCTCCCTGTTTGCTACGTTTACGGGACGTTACCTGACCCGTCGTCTTGATCTGATTCAGGAGGTGGTTGATCAGGTTGAGACCGGACATACTGCTGCGCGTGTGCAGCTTGACGGCAATGATGAGGCCAAACGGCTTGGCCTTGCAGTGAATGCCATGCTTGATACCCTGTCACAACGCACAGACTCATTGCAGCAGAGTGAACAGCGATTCCGCACAATGATTGAAAATGCCGGTGATGCCATTTACATCCATGATCAGAATGGCACCATCCTGAGCGTCAACCAGATAGCCAGCCAGCAAACCGGCTACAGCCCTGATGAACTGCTTGCCGCTTCCGTCACCCTGTTAGACCGGCATCTTGACCAGCAGCTGCTGCAGGAGACATGGAGTCTGGCAAAAACCGATCCTGCCAGGTTTCCCATGACTCTGGAGACCTGCCACCAACGCAAAGACGGCAGCAGTTTTCCGGCAGAGGTTAGACTCAGCCTGCTTCCTACAGAAGCTGAATTTCAGTTTTTCTGTATGGTGCGTGACATCACGGAACGCAAACATGCCGAAGAGGATCTGCTGCGTGCCAAGGCTGCTGCTGAAACCGCCAATATCACCAAGAGCGAGTTTCTGGCAAATATGAGCCACGAAATCCGCACCCCGATGAACGGGGTAATCGGCAATGCCCAACTGCTCCGTTTTACCGATCTGACCGAAGAACAGTCCCGTTACCTTGAATATATCGAAGCGGATGCCAAACATCTGGTTTCAGTGATTAATGACCTGCTTGACATCTCAAAGATCGAGGCAGGTAAAATGGAGCTTGAGCAGATTTCATTCAGCCTGCGTGACTGTATCAATGACCTGCTGAAGCCGATGACGCCGAGGATCGCCTCCAAAGGTCTGATCCTGAGGACCGAGACTGACAGTTCGGTACCGGATGCCGTGACCGGCGACCAACTCAGGCTTAAACAGATCCTGCGCAACCTGGTGGGTAATGCCATCAAGTTCACTGAAAAAGGCGGCATCACGCTAACAGTTGAGCTCAATAAACATACTGAACAGACCGTCTTCATACAGTTCAGCATCGCTGACACCGGCATCGGCATCCCCCCTGAAGCGCTACAAAAACTGTTTACCCCCTTTACCCAGGCAGACAACACAGTAACCCGAAAGTTCGGGGGAACCGGTCTGGGCCTGTCAATCTGTAACCGGCTTGTCGGTTTAATGGGGGGGAGCATTTCCGTTGAAAGCACTGAAGGCACCGGAAGCTGTTTCCATGTTACCCTCCCCTTTCAGATCAATCCGTCCCCGGAACTCCATCAGAAACCGCAGCAAACCAGCGCTCCGCCCACATGGGAAGGAGCCACGCTCTCGATCCTGCTGGTGGATGACAGCCGGACCAGCCAGATCATGGCAGCAAATCTGCTGCGACATTTCGGACACAGGGTGCAAACCGCTGAAGACGGAGCCGATGCACTGAAACAATGGCGAAAAGGTGTGTTTGATATTATTCTGATGGATATTCAGATGCCGGTGATGGATGGTCTTGAGGCCACCCGTATCATCCGTGAGGAAGAGCGTGCAGCCAATCGCCATACTGCAGTTATCGCCTTGACCGCCCATGCCCTGGTTGAACAGCGCACTCATCTGCTGTCCTCCGGTTTTGATGGTTATGTCGCAAAACCATTGGATATTGCTGAGTTACACACTGAAATGAAACGGGTTCTTGAGTTGCCCCCATGAACAGCAGACCTTCCACCAAGTCAGCCCCTCGCCACTGGATTGTGTTCAGCCTGACCCTGCTGATGCTCGGTCTGGTGCTGTTTCTGTATCTTTTAAGGGAACATGAACGGGCAGGGATACGCGAGCAGGAACAGCTTCTAAGAAAAGCAGAGATCATCAGCAAAAACACGGTCTGCAACCTGGAGTCTCTGAATAAGCTGCTGATCAGACTGCAAAAAAATCCTGCCGTGCTTTCCGGTGACCAAAGCTACAATCAGCGTTTTGAAGACCTGGCGAATGCCATGCCCGGCATTCGCACCATGTTTACCCTGGATGCCCAAGGCGCCGTCCGCATTTCCAGCAATCAAACCCTGCTGGGAAAATCCTTTAAAGAACGAGATTATTTCAAAATACCGCAACAACATGCGGGCGAAGACCTGCTGTATGTATCACCTCCTTTCAAATCCGCATTAAACACCTACGTTATCAACCTGAGCAGAGTACTGCGTACTGCTGATGGCAGATTTAGCGGTGTTATTGCAGCCTCCCTTGACCCGGACTATTTCAGCACACTGCTTTTGTCTGTCCTGTACGCGCCGGATATGCGTTCCGCGCTGGCCCACTGGGATGGCCTGCTGTTCCTGATGGAACCGGGACACACAGCTTTTATCGGCAAGAACCTTGCCGTGCCGGGCAGCTTCTTCAGCAGACACCGTGCCAGCGGCAACAGGCAAACGGTTTATACCGGGATTGTCTACGCCACCGGACGAAACCAGATGATGGCGCAAGTCACCATTAACCCGGAATCGCTCATGATGAACAAACCGCTGGTGGTGGCAGTCTCTCGGGATCGTGATGTCGTATATGCCGGCTGGCGGAGTGAAGCAGCCATACTTGGGGTGCTGTTTTTCCTGGGTACACTGGTGTCAGGCCTTGGGCTCTATTTTTACGACAAACGTCGTAAAGAGTTTAAAGAACAGAAAGCTGCTTCAGATGAAAGCATCCGTAAACTGAATGAAGAGCTTGACCGCTTTTTCAGTATGGCCCTGGATATGCTTTGCATTGCAGACCAGGAAGGACGCTTCAGGCGTCTCAACCGATCCTGGGAGGAAACACTCGGGTACACGCTTGAGGAACTGACCAATCAGCGGTTTCTGGATTTTGTGCATCCTGACGATATTGAGTCAACCGTTGCTGCCGTATCAGAACTGAGCGAAAATAAAAAAGTTCTGAATTTAACCAACCGCTACCGTTGCAAGGACGGTTCCTACCGCTGGATCCAGTGGCGTTCAACACCCTACAAAGATCTGATCTACGCTGCAGCACGGGATATTACTGAACTGAAACAGATCCAACTGCAGTTGGAACAACGAACCGCGGAAGCCGAAGCGGCAAATCAGACCAAGTCTGACTTTCTTGCCAACATGAGCCATGAAATCCGTACCCCGATGAACGCCATCATCGGCCTGACTCATCTGGTACTTGAAACCGAACTGACAGCACGGCAGCGGGACTTTCTGCAGAAGGTCTATGGTTCTTCCCGTGCATTGATGGGAATTTTGAATGATATTCTGGATTATTCCAAGATTGAGGCAGGACGGATCGAGCTGGAACAGCTGCCCATATCGGTGGAAACGGTGGTGCAGACTACCCTTGAACTCTTCAGGGCCAAGGCAGAGGAAAAGGGTCTTGCCCTGACGGCAGAGCTGCCGCCTACACTCCCTGCTGTACTTACGGGAGATCCGTTGCGGCTCTCTCAAGTGCTGAACAATCTGGTGGGTAATGCCGTAAAATTTACCGAACAGGGAGAAATCAGGATCAGGGTAGAACAGCAGAAAGAGGACAGCAGCACCGTATCACTCTGCTTTACCGTGCAGGACAGCGGTATCGGCCTTGGCCAGGATGAACTGGATCGATTGTTCCACCCCTTTACCCAGGCAGACGGTACCATCAGCCGCAAATATGGCGGCACCGGCTTGGGGCTGAGTATCAGTCAAAGTCTGGTGGAACTGATGGGAGGCTCCATCAGCGTCTCAAGTCGGCAGGATGTTGGCAGCACCTTCAACTTTATCATCCCGCTGGGAAAGCCGGCGCCTGGCAGCAATCCAGTTAACCTGTCTTGCGTCGCTGGCGAACCGCTTCCCTCCTCAGAAGCCCGACAGGAACAACGGGCGTCAGAGCTGGCAGGACTACGTATTTTACTGGTGGAAGACAACCGGATCAATCAGGAGGTAGCCACAGAAATATTGCGGCAGTACGGTGCAGAAGTCACCCTTGCCGACCACGGTGCTGATGCGCTTGAGCTGATTACGGGCCCCGGCTTTGATGTAGTACTGATGGATCTGCATATGCCGGTCATGGATGGATTTGAGGCCACCCGTAGAATCAGGGAACAATACGACAGTTCAACGCTGCCGGTCATTGCCATGACCGCTGCAGTCATGCAGGATGACCGTGAGCGCTGTACTGCAGCCGGTATGGTGGATTTCATAGCAAAACCGCTCAACCCACTGGAATTGCTGACGGTACTAAAATGCTTGCATAAAGCAGATTCCCCATCATCAGCCCCCTGCAAGGCTGCTGCAATCCACCCGGAGCAGAGTACTGCAGTGACGGAGCTGCCAAGACTGGATATTGCCACGGCCCTGCAACGCATGGGCGGCAATACTCAGTTGCTTAACAGCATGTTTGCAACCTTTGTAAAGGAACATGGTCAATCAGCAGGTGAACTGAAGGCCTTACTGCTTGAGGGCAAGACAGAAGATGCACTGTTCCTTGCCCATAACATTAAAGGGGTTTCTGGAACAGTGGGAGCAAAACAACTGATGAACGCAGCTGCTACACTGGAACAGCAACTGCGTTCAGATACAGACCTGGTAGATCCTGAAGCTTTTTGCCAAGAGCTGGAACATACCTTGGCCAGCATCAACCGTTATCTGGCGGGCCCCCTTCAATCACCGTAAGCGTCTTGATCAGCAGACAGCCCTGCAGGAGATCAGCGATGGTCAGCGGACCGGGGCCTTGACCGGTTGCTCAGGCCGGTTCTGTCCCTGTTTGTTAAGCGGATTGGGGCGTTCTTGAGTCTCCTCGCCGGGATCCTCTCCATAACCGGTTGCCGACATCTTGTCCCTGGTAGTGGTTGATTTTGGTTTTTGCGCCGGTTTTGCCTTAACCGGACGCATACCCGGTTGCTGAACCTGCGGTGTAACCGGCGGATCCTGCTGGGCACTGAAGACGTGAACGGGAACTGCCAGCATACCGCAGACACACAAGATGATCATGGTTTTCATGGCATTCATGCTCCTTTTCCGGTAAGTACCTGATCCTTTGTCAGGATGTACTGATAACTGTATCGCCGGCTGCCCTGGTTGTCAAACAGCCCCCCAAAACACGGTGATGGAGATCGGTATCCACATTGACAAGTGGAAAATCTGTGGTACATAGCGTAAACACTACGTTTAAATATACGGAGGAATGAAAATGAATCGTCTGTTACTTGCAATCTGTCTGGTTATTATTACAGCAACCGCAGCCTTTTCAGCCGGACCGGGCAAGGCTGAATTTGAAAAGTGGGCCAAGACGGTCAAGCTTGCCGGTTACAGC
>DAIQQT010000121.1:0-7410 GCA_036786685.1 Trichlorobacter sp. | reverse complement strand
AAAGTTATGTCCGCAAACAAGCCTCTCAAGGCTGTGACTGATATGAAGGGCCTCAAGATGCGGATCCAGTCCTCCAAGGTGCTGGACTCCCAGATGCGTTCCGTTGGCGCCATTCCACAGGTTCTGGCCTTCTCCGAAGTCTATCAGGCCCTGCAGACCGGCGTTGTTGACGGCACTGAAAACCCTCCTTCCAACCTCTATACCCAGAAAATGCATGAAGTACAGAAGTACGTCACCATGTCCAATCATGGCTACCTGGGCTATGCCGTACTGGTCAACAAGAAGTTCTGGATGGGCCTGCCGGCTGATATCCGCGCTGCCCTGGAAAGCTCCATGAAAGATGCCACCGCCTTTGCCAACAGCGTTGCCAAGAAGGACAATGACCAGGCCATGGCCGGTGTCAAGAAATCCGGCAAATCCCAGATCATAACCCTGACTCCACAAGAGCGGGCAGCCTGGAAAAAGGCCATGGATAAGACCCACAAAGATAACATGGGCCGGATCGGCGCTGACATCGTCAAGGAAGTCTACGCTGCAACCGGCTACACCCCCTGAGTAATACCTTGAGCTGCACACAAGCCGCTGTAGCCACCTGCAGCGGCTTTTTCACGACCTCTCGGGAGAATCCAACATGATGAAATACCTAGACCGCCTGGAAGAGATTATCATCACCTTCCTGATCGGCGCGGCAACCCTGGTCATCTTTGCAGCGGTTGTCCACCGCTATCTGTCCGGCCTGCCGATCCCCGGCCTGCAGGACTGGCTGCTAACTATTAACATGGCCTGGGCACAGGAGCTGTGCATCTACATGTTTGTCTGGATGGCCAAGTTCGGCGCTGCCTACGGTGTCCGTACCGGCATCCACGTTGGCGTGGATGTGTTGATCAACAAGCTGCCCCCCAAGTGGCGCAAGACCTCGGTACTGCTGGGTCTCTTGAGCGGCGTGCTGTTCACCGCCATTATCGGCACCCTGGGTGCCCGGTTTGTCTGGGAAAACGGCATGCACTACGCGGTTTACAACAAATTTGGTCTGCCGCTTCCGGAAGATCTGTTTGAAGGTCCGATCACCCCGGATCTTGAATGGCCCACCTGGGCGATCTATCTGGCTATCCCCCTGGGGTCATCCCTGATGTGCTTCCGCTTCCTGCAGGTGGCCTGGACCTTTGCCCGCACCGGCGAGCTGCCCCACCATGACCACAGTCATGTGGATGGCCTGGACGATGAGGTGATGGACGCAACTGAAGCACTTGAAGAGTATGAAGCACATAAATTTGATCAGCAGACGGATAACGGAGGTGTCAAATGAGCGCAACAACAGCAACGCAGGAGCTTATGACACCGAAAAAGGCAGCCATCTGGATAGCTGGTCTCCTGATTTCACTGTTTGCCATTGCATCATTCGGGAACGCCGGGATTGTCTTTGCCCTTTTGATCGGCCTGATGCTGACCGGCATGCCGATCTCCATATCCCTGGGTCTGACGGTTTTAAGTTTTCTCTTCTTCATGTCCCACGTACCGGTAGAAACTGTGGCCATGAAGCTGTTCACCGGCATTGAGAAGTTTGAGATCATGGCGATCCCGTTCTTTATCCTGGCCGGTAACTTCCTGACCCACGGCGGGGTTGCCAAGAGGATGATCAACTTTGCCACCGCCATGGTAGGGCACTGGCATGGTGGTCTGGGTCTGGCCGGGGTTATGGCCTGCGCCCTGTTTGCCGCAGTATCCGGCTCCAGCCCGGCAACCGTGGTGGCCATCGGCTCCATCCTGCTGCCGGCCATGGTCAAAGCCGGATTTCCCAAGAATTTCGGGGCCGGGGTCATCTCCACCTCCGGCTCACTGGGAATCCTGATTCCCCCCTCCATTGTAATGGTGATCTATGCCGTGGCCACCAACTCTTCAGTTGGCGCTCTGTTCATGGCCGGTATCATCCCCGGCCTGATGCTGGCTTTTCTGCTGGGCTCAGTTGCCTGGTACCGGGCACGCAAGTTCAACTACCCCCGTATGCCCAAGGCAACCATGAAGGAGCGGCTCAAGGCCTTTAAGGAGAGCATCTGGGGCCTGCTGCTGATCGTCATCGTGCTGGGCGGTATCTACTCAGGCATGTTTACCCCCACCGAGGCAGCAGCCATGTCTGCGGTCTACGCCTTCTTTGTGGCGGTATTTGTCTACAAGGACATGACCTTCAAGGGTATTCCCAAGGTACTGCTGGATTCAGCCAACATGTCAGCCATGCTGCTCTATATCATCACCAATGCGGTACTGTTCTCCTACCTGATGACCTCGGAGCAGATCCCGCAGATCATGGCTGACTGGATGATCGCCCACAACTTCGGCGTTATCGCCTTCCTGGCCGTAACCAACGTGCTGCTGCTTTTGGCCGGTAATGTGATGGAACCGTCATCCATCATCCTGATCCTGGCACCGATCCTGTTCCCGGTGGCCATGAAACTGGGGATTGACCCGATCCATTTCGGTATCCTGATTACAGTTAACATGGAAGTGGGCATGTGCCATCCGCCGGTGGGCCTGAACCTGTATGTGGCCAGCGGCATCACCAAGATGGGGATTACCGAACTGACCATGGCGGTACTACCCTGGCTGATCGCCATGGTGGGCTTTATGCTGCTGGTAACCTATGTGCCTGAAATTTCTCTCTGGCTTCCGCGATTGATGGGCTATTTGTAGCAGAACAGATCTGCCTGAACTGCAAAAGGGCGCTGCTGTCAGCGCCCTTTTGTTTATCCAGCCTGTGATTGTGTGGTATGGTGTGCTCCGAGCCGCACATCAAGGAGACTGTAACAAATGCGACATCACATCAACATGCTGCGGGAATTTTCCGTACCACTTCTGGCGGGGGTGGCTGTAGCCATAGCCTGGGCCAATCTGGCACCGCAAAGTTATACCGGCTTCATCAATGGCCCCCATTTTGGTGGGCTGTCCTTCCATTTCATCTCCAATGAACTGTTTATGGTGTTGTTCTTCGGCATTGCAGCTGTGGAGATTACCCAAAGCTGCCTGCCGGGCGGTGACCTGAACCCGATCAAAAAGGCCGTCAATCCTTTACTGGGAACATTAGGTGGGGTACTAGGCCCTATTGTGGTCTACCTGTCCCTGAACAGCCTGATCGGTGGCCCGGCCTTGCACAACGGCTGGGGCATCCCAACCGCCACCGATATCGCCCTGGCCTGGCTGGCAGCCCGGGTGGTGTTCGGCGCCAACCATCCGGCAGTCTCCTACCTGCTGTTGCTGGCGGTGGCTGACGATGCCATCGGCCTGGGGATCATCGCCGTCTTTTACCCCAACCCGGCCCATCCGGTGCAGCCGCTCTGGCTGGGCCTGACCGCATTGGGGATGCTGCTGGCCTGGCTGATGCGCCGCGCCAAACTGCGCAGCTACTGGCCCTATCTGCTGGTGGGGGGGACTTTAAGCTGGACCGGTCTGCACCATGCCCATCTGCACCCGGCCCTGGCCCTGGTCTTTATCATCCCGTTGCTGCCCCATGCCAAACATGAGCACAAACACCTGTTTGAAGAAGACCCGAGCGATCACACCACCCTCTCCCGCTTTGAACATGAATGGAAAGTCTTTGTGGATTTTGGCCTGTTCATGTTCAGCCTGGCCAATGCCGGTGTCCAGTTCTCCAGCGTCGGCACCGTGACCTGGCTGGTTCTTGCCGCACTGCTGGCAGGCAAGACCCTGGGGATCTTCAGTTTTGGCTGGTTGGCAACCAGGCTTGGTTTTGGCCTGCCTCACGGCATGACATTACGTGATACGCTGGTGGCAGGTATGATTGCCGGCACCGGTTTTACCGTGGCCCTGTTTGTGGCAGGGGAAGCCTTTACCGACCCGGCAATTCAGGGGGCGGCCAAAATGGGAGCTATGCTCAGTCTGTCGGCTGCTTTGTTTGGGTTACTCTTGAATAGACTCATTCCACGGAACTGACTACCCGCTTATTTTACCCCCAACAATGCCAGCAAAATGCCACCTGAAATGGCGGTTCCAAACACGCCGGCCAGGTTCGGCCCCATGGCATGCATAATCAGGTAGACCTGCGGATTTTCCCGGTTGCCCACCATGTGGGAGACCCGGGCAGCAATCGGCACTGAAGCGATACCCGCTGATCCGACCAACGGGTTGATCTTGCCGCCGCTGATAACATTCATAATCTTGGCCGCAACCACCCCGGAACCGGTACCAAATACAAATGCAACCAATCCCAAAGCGGTAATTTCCAGGGTCTTAAGCGTCAGGAACTGTTCAGCATTCATGGTGGAACCGATTGCAACGGTCAGCACTATCGTAATGACGTTCATAACTTCATTTGCTGCGGTCTTGGCCAGACGATCAACCAGCAGGCACTCCCGGAACAGATTACCCAGCATCAACATGGTGATCAGCGGTGCGATAGGCGGAAAAAACAGATTGACGATGATGGCGATAATAACCGGAAAAGCGATCTTCTCCAGACGGCTAACCTGGCGGGGCTTTTCCATAATAATATCACGCTCTTTTTTCGTGGTAAGCAGCTTCATGATCGGCGGCTGAATCAGGGGCATTAACGCCATGTAGGAGTAAGCGGCCACTGAAATCTGGGGCAACAGATGGGGGGCCAGCTTCATGGTGACAAAGATGGCCATAGGGCCGTCAGCGCCACCGATAATGCCGATGGCACCAGCCTCTGGCAGGCTGAAGCCAAGCAGCTTGGCTCCAATCAAGGCCACAAAGATCCCCAGGTGGGCAGCAGCCCCCAGGATTACCAGCCAGGGGCTGGCGATCATGGGACCAAAATCGGTCATTGCCCCTACCCCAAGAAAAATCAACGGCGGCACGATCAACAGCGCCACACCTTGATAGGCGTAATAAAACAGACCTCCTGGCTGGGTCAATCCTGAACCGGGCACATTGGCCACAATACAGGCGAACCCGATCCCCACCAGCAGAAAGGGCTCGTACTTTTTGACCAGGGCCAGATAAATCATGGTGCCACCCACCAGCATCATGAACAGATTGCCCCAGGTCAATTGTGCCAGACCGGTCTGATCTTTTAATAAATTCAATAAATCAATGAGTTGCGTAAACATATAGGCCCCCGTCTAGTGCGGTAGTCCTTCAATCTGAAGCAGGCAATCACCCTCGTCAACTGAGTCACCCTCTTTAAAGAGTACGGTTCGTACAACACCGGCAACCGGCGCAACAACCGGGGTCTCCATCTTCATGGCATCAAGCACAATCACGATCTGATTATGTCCAACCTGATCACCTGGTTTCACCAGACATTTAAAAACCTTCCCGGCCATGGGACAACTTACTGAAACACAGCCTTCCGCAACCGGGGCAACAGCTACCGGCTTCTCAACAGCAGTTGAGACGGTATGCGGCGGCACCTGCAGCGGCGACGGAATCTGATGGGGAGTCGGCTGCGCCGTTGATGCAGTATCTTCCAGCAGTTCAACCGTCACTTCGTAGGCCTTGCCTTCCAGGGTGATTCTCAACTTCTTCATAGTGCATGTTCCTTTCGAAAAACTTATTTAAGACGATGGGATTGCAGGTCACTACGCCCCTGGGCCGACCAGTTCAGATCTTTTGCTGTCAAGGGCCTGAACTTCTCCACCCGGACCGGACCACCCAGCATCTCACCCGCTGCTGCAGCCAGAAGAACTACCAGTTGCTGATCGCTCAGGCCCGGATGTATTGTTTGCTGACCAATCGTTGATCTGCTGACAGCGGGCACCTCTTTGTCACCGGAAGCAGCGGGAAGCTTTTCCGCCTCCTGTTTATTGAATCTGTTCAACAGCGGGAACATCGCCAGGATAATGCCTATCCCGCCGATGATGACAAAACTCAGAATGAAATCGATTGCGCTGATCAGCAGCGCTCCGTTCAGATTGTCTTGAATAGGCATATTCGTATCCTGCTGTTTATTACAGCGGTATCAGGCCATGCTTTTTGGCAGGCCGGCTCACCCGTTTGGTTAATGATATCCGTAGCGCCAGTGACACCCGTGCCCGTGTTTCTGACGGCTCAATCACGTCGGTCACCATATCCCGTGATGCAGCCTGATACGGGGTTGCAAAATGCTCACGATAGGACTGCACCAGTTCTGCCTCTTTTGACTTTTGATCATCGGCCTCTTCGATCTCTTTTTTGTAGATGATCCTGGTGGCACTCTCAGCCCCCATAACCGCTATTTCAGCACAGGGCCAGGCAAAGATAAAATCAGCCCCCATATCCTTGGAACACATGGCCAGGTAGGCGCCACCATAGGCCTTGCGCATGATCACGGTGATCTTGGGCACCGTGGCAGCAGCATAGGCAAACAGCATCTTGGCACCGTGGCGGATGATGCCGCCCCGTTCCTGCGCCAGTCCAGGCATAAAACCGGGAACATCCACCAGATTCAGCAATGGTACGTTAAAGGCGTTGCAAAAACGGATAAAGCGGGCTGCTTTGTCAGAACTGTCAATATCCAGGCAGCCTGCCTTGTAAGCGGGCTGGTTGGCCACAATCCCCACCACCATGCCGTTGATCCGTCCAAAACCCACCACAATATTACGGGCAAACTCGCGGTGTACCTCCAACCACTGGCCCGGGTCCATCAGGCGATCAATCACGGTATAGACATCAAAACCTGCCCGGGGATCATCAGGCACCAGTTCATTCATCCCTTCATCACGCTCAAGAACAATTTCAGTGGGAATGGCATGGGGCGGATCCTGCAGGTTATTCAGCGGCAGAAAGCTGATCAACTGCTGGGCGATCTGGATCGCATGGCGGTCATCTTCAGCAATAAAGTGGATATTACCACTGACACTGGCATGGGCCTCAGCAGAGCCGTACTGCTCAATCGGCGCAACCTGGCCGGTTGCCGCCTTGATCACCTCCGGGCCGCAGATAAACATGCTGGAATGGGTACGGGTCTGGATCAAAAAATCCATCAGGGCCGGACTATAGGCTGCGCCACCAGCACAGGGACCGGCGATTATGGCGATCTGCGGTACCACGCCGGAGGCTGCCACATTCTGATAAAAGACCTGGCCATAACCGGACAGACTATGGATAGCCTCCTGAATCCGGGCGCCGCCGGAATCATTGATTGCCACCACCGGTATACCGGTCTCGCAGGCAAGGGTCATGATATCTTTAATCTTCTTGGCATGCATCTGCCCCAGTGCACCGCCACCCACCGTAAAATCCTGGCTGTAGATTGCCACAGGACGGCCATCCACATTGCCGGTACCGGTCACCACCCCATCACCCGGCATGAATTTGTCTGCAAAGCCGGGCATGTGGCAGGCGTGGTTAACATGCATGCCATATTCACTGAACGATTCCCGATCAAACAGCAGCTCTACCCGTTCACGGGCACCCAAACGGCCTTCAGTGTGGCGTTTTTTCAGCTTTTCCTTGCCG
>DAIQQT010000120.1:0-7411 GCA_036786685.1 Trichlorobacter sp. | reverse complement strand
AAGCTGCAGGCTGCGCTGATCAAGGTACTGCTTGATCTCTGTTGGAGCAGTCGGGGCTTGTTCGTCAGCCGATGCAGTGGAATGGAACAGGGCTGTGGTTGATAGCAGAGCCACAATAAGTATAATCAAGTATTTCATGGAATTTGTATCCTGTTACCAGTTCGGTGTTTTGTTTGAACGTCTGTTTTCTTGCTTCTAGCGTTCTTTGGTCCAACTGGTGTTACCGCTGCGCCGTGGACCGGAAAGTTCCTGTACTCTACCTGTTGCTGTGCGACCATCAGGTGCAAAGTTCACTTCATAGAAGCCGGTTACCGCACCATCACGGGTAACATAATCAATTCTGAAGCTACCGGTTGCGGTAAAATAGGCCGGTCCTGACGCGTTTCCCAGGCCATGTTCCTGGGCATGATAGGTGCCGTCAGACCCTTGGGAAACAACCCAAGTGGCACTGGGGTGGTGACGCCAGGTTCCGATCGGATATGCTGTACTACCATTACTGCTATCATGTCCGAATACCTCGACTTCTGCCAAGGACAGCCAGTTCTGGCCGGCAAGCTGAACCCGGACATAACGACCCACAGTGGCAACCGCAACCGTTGTTTCCCGGGCAGCAACACCTGGATGGCGGAAGTGCCAGATAGATGGATCATTCAGTGATGTCTGCAGACTGTTACCTGAAAACGGCTTGGGTGAGACCAGGACGTAAAAATTAGAGAGCCGTTCACTGCAGCAGTCGGTCCGGTTCCAGAGTTTGATTTCCTGGATCTGTTTCTGGCTGCCAAGGTCAACTTCCCACCAGTCATTCGGCACATTGGCCGTATGCGAAACAGAACCTGCATTATGGTTGCCATCGCGGTTACCGTCTACAGCACGTTCCGGGGTGCCACCATAACTGGTGGACGATTGGCGGGCCTGTTTCTTAAGGGCCAGGTTTCTGGGCGGACCAGCGTCTCCGCCGGAGAGGGGAGGCACAATCGGATGAATGGAAACGGTGTCAGTACGTTCTGCAGTCCATGGATAGCGCCCTGAACCGTGCTGGGTAAAGACCCCCTGCATCCGGCTTCCCTCCAAGACTCCCAGATATTTTTGATCGGCCGAAGCACGACGGAAGAATATGGCATTGCGGTACACCTGCAGATCCAGCATCTGTTCCCAGTTGCCATGCAGATTAAAACGTCCGGTGTAATTGTTCTGACTCCCTGAAAGTTCCATCGTTCCAGGGTAACCATTGAAGCTGATCTTCCACTGTTCTCCAAAAGCGTAACCACTAAACAACAGGAGAGACAAAAGAACGTACAGAGTGATGCTCGTTTTCTGTTTCATAACGGCCTCCTTTTATGGCGATCAAACCTTATCACACTCATAACACTACTTTAAAAACTTACAAGCAGATAAAAACGCCCTGTATCATCTATTCGTGAAACAGGGCGTTTATGCTTCCAACAAGATTGTACGAACCTTATGTAACAACTAATTTCCCTTCTTCCAGACTAACCCTGAGTGTGCCACCGTCAGTCACCTGTCCGGCAATAATGGTTCTGGCTACCTTGGTTTCAAGCTCCCGCTGCAGGTAACGCTTAAGTGGCCGGGCACCATAGACCGGGTCATAGCCGGACCGTGCGATCTGTTTCAGGGCTTCGTCACTGATTTCAAGTGTTATCCGGCGCTCCTTCAGTCGCTCAATCAGTTGCTGAGCCAGTAATCTGGCAATTCTGGTTACCTCATCCAGATGCAACGGTTTGAACAATACAATATCATCCACCCGGTTCAGGAATTCAGGCCGGAAGGCGTGCTTTAATTCATTCATTACAGCTATTCTGGCTGATTCCCGGATATCACCATCCGGTGTAATTCCTTCAAGCAAATGTGGAGCTCCTATGTTTGAAGTCATTATGATTACGGTGTTCTTGAAGCTGACCGTGCGACCGTGGCTGTCGGTAACCCTTCCATCATCCAGGATCTGCAGCAGGATGTTGAAAACATCGGGATGTGCCTTCTCAATTTCATCAAACAACAGCACGCAGTACGGTTTGCGTCGTACTGCCTCAGTCAGCTGACCACCCTCCTCATAGCCAACATAGCCGGGAGGTGCCCCAATCAGCCGTGAAACAGCAAACTTCTCCATGTATTCAGACATGTCGATCCGCACCATGTTCTCTTCTGAATCAAAAAGGGACTCAGCCAGGGTACGGGCCAGTTCAGTCTTGCCGACTCCGGTGGGGCCAAGGAAGATAAACGAGCCGATGGGGCGTTTGGGGTCCTTGATGCCTGAGCGGGCCCGCAGTACAGCATCCGCCACAAGTTGTACCGCTTCATCCTGGCCAACCACCCGCTGGTGCAGAATCTCATCCAGTTTCAGCAGTTTGTCCCGTTCAGTTTCCACCAGCCGTGTGACTGGAATGCCGGTCCAGTGGGCAACAATCTCGGCAATCTCATCCTCGGTTACCTCTTCCCGCAGAAGTTTTTGACCGCCTTGCTTGTGATTCAGGGCAGTCTCTTCATTTTTAAGGGCGGTTTCAAGACCGGGCAGTTCTGAATACTTCAGCTTTGAGGCTTGCTCCAGGTTGTAGGAACGCTCAGCCTGTTCAATCTCGCGGCGGGTCTTTTCAATCTGTTCCCTTAGGCCCTGCACCCGCTGGATGGCGACTTTCTCAGTATCATACTGGGCCCGCATGGAATCAGCTTTTCCCCGTTCTTCCACCAGTTCTTTACGCAGCGCTTCCAGGCGTTCACGGCTGGCCTGATCCTTTTCATGTTTAAGTGCCTGTTCTTCGATCTCAAGCTGCACTACCCGGCGGGAGATGGTGTCCAGTTCAGACGGCAGGGAGTCGATCTCGGTACGCAGCATGGCACAGGACTCATCCACCAGATCGATCGCCTTGTCAGGCAGGAACCGTTCAGTGATATAACGATGTGAGAGGGTGGCTGCCGCAACCAGGGCGTTATCCTGAATTTTAACCCCGTGATGCACCTCAAACCGTTCCTTCAGGCCGCGCAGGATCGAAACCGTATCTTCCACCGTGGGTTGATCAACCTGTACCGGTTGGAAACGACGCTCAAGGGCAGGGTCTTTCTCTATGTTCTGACGGTATTCATCCAGGGTGGTGGCACCAATGCAATGCAGCTCTCCTCTAGCCAACATCGGTTTCAGCATATTACCGGCATCCATGGAACCTTCAGCTTTGCCTGCACCTACAATAGTGTGCAGCTCGTCAATAAATAGGATGATTCTCCCTTCAGCCTGCTTAATCTCGTTCAAGACCGCCTTGAGCCGTTCTTCAAACTCACCGCGGTACTTGGCACCGGCAATCAGAGAACCCATATCCAGCGCAAAGATGGTCTTGTCCTTCAGACCTTCAGGCACATCACCTTTCACAATCCGCTGGGCCAACCCTTCCACCACAGCGGTCTTACCCACCCCTGGTTCACCGATCAGAACCGGGTTGTTCTTGGTCTTGCGGGACAGGATCCGGATTACCCGACGGATCTCTTCGTCCCGGCCAATCACCGGATCCAGCTTGTCAGTGCGGGCCATCTTGACCAGGTCGCGGCCGTATTTTTCCAGTGCCTCATAGGTCTCTTCAGGGTTGGCCGAGGTAACCCGCTGATTACCACGTACTTCCGTAAGAGCCGCCAACAGCCGTTCCTGCGTAATATTATGCTGCTTCAGCAGCTTGCCTGCGCCGCTGCCTTCACCTTCAGCCATCAATGCCATCAGCAGGTGTTCAACCGAGATATAGTCGTCCTTCAAGCGTTTGGCTTCGGCCTCGGCAGCCACCAGTAAACGGGAAAAGCGTTGCGATACATGGATTTTGCCCGGTTCTGCACCAGGGCCGGAGACCCGGGCCCTGCGGTCAAGCTCAACCTCGGTGGCCTTGAGTAGTCCCGGCACGTCCACATCCATTTTTGCAAGAATACGGGGCACCAGGCCGTTTTCCTGATCCAGCAGGGCCCAGAGCAGGTGTTCGCCATCCACTTCCACATGACCATAACTGGTTGCCTTGGCCTGGGCAGCCCCCAGGGCTTCCTGTGATTTTTGAGTCAAGCGATTGATGTCCATATCTATTTTGTTTCCTTTCACGGGTACCTTTGTAGCACCTGTGTATGAGGTAAGCATGGATTGCGGGTAAGTCAAGGAGGGTAAGGTTAAAATAGGTTGGTCGAACCCTTGACCATGGTTCACCAGTAACTGCTGAGCTATAAGTTGTACCTACACTGTTTGCAGCAACATCAGTCGAGCATGCTGCTAACAACCGGTATTTGCGGTGAGTTTCTGTCTTTATTGGCGGAGTGCAATTGATAAATCTATCTAAAGTATGCTAAACACCACTAAAAATGAATTTATTTATGGTCATCTTTTAAACAGGTTGATCAAGTTGTCAGGTACTTAGAGAAAGGAATTTGAATGACCCGCGACGAAGCGAAAAACAAGATCATCTTTGCCCTGGATGTGGATAATCTGAAGGATATTGACTGCTGGGCTGAAAAACTCTCCAGTAAGGTCGGGATGTTCAAGGTTGGTAAGGAGTTGTTTACCTCTGCCGGACCTGCTGCAGTTGTGGCTGTTAAGAAGCACGCTGGCGAGGTATTCCTTGATCTGAAATACCATGATATCCCCAATACCGTGGCCCAGGCCATGCTGGCTGCCGGTCGTTTGGGTGTGAAACTGGCCAACCTGCATGCCCTGGGTGGGCCGGAGATGATGGAGAAGGCCAGTCAGGCCGTGCGCAAGGAGTACAGTGAGACTGAGCGCCCACGGTTGCTGGCAGTAACCATCCTGACGTCGTCTACCCAGGACACCTTAAAGGCTGTGGGGATTGAGCATCCGGTTGAAGAGATGGTGGTGCGCCTGGCAAAGCTGGCCAAAGAGAGCGGCATGGATGGCGTCGTGGCTTCACCTCTGGAGATTGAGGCGATCCGGGCTGCCTGTGGTCCTGATTTTTTGATAGTTACCCCGGGGGTACGACCATCTTTTGCTGCTGTTGATGATCAGAAACGGATTATGACCCCGGCTGAGGCAGTTAAGGCAGGTGCTGATTATCTGGTGATCGGCAGGCCGATTGCCAAGGCAGCTGATCCAATCCAGGCAGCAGAACTGATTGTTGATGAGATTGTGGCGGGTGTGCAATGAAAGAAGATATCCTGTATGGGATAAATCCGGTCAGAGAGGCCTTGCGGGGAAACCGCAAGGCCTTCGAGCTTTTTGTACAGACTGGCGGCACAGACCAGCGGATTGCCAAACTGGCAACTCTTGCAGAGGAAAAGGGGATTGCGGTTCGCCGTCGTGAACGGGCAGACCTGGAGCGGTTGGCTGGAAACCCTCACCATCAGGGGGTGGTACTGAAGGTTGCCCCGTTTATTTATGCAGAACTTGAAGATTTTTTGGCTAACCATCAGGAATCAGAAGGCGGGCTGTTTCTGCTGGTTCTGGATGGTATTCAGGACCCTCAGAACCTTGGTGCCTTGATCCGTTCTGCTGCCTGCGCAGGTGTGCAGGGGGTGATTATCCCCAAAGACCGGGCCTGTGGCATGACACCGGTGGTGGAAAAGGCCTCGGCAGGGGCGGTTGAGACCATACCGGTTATACAGGTTACCAATCTGGTGCAGACCCTTGAACGCCTGAAACAGGTAGGCTGCTGGACCTTTGGTCTGGCCGGGGAAGCGAACAAGGATATCTATCAGGCTGACTATCGTGGTAATCTGGCACTGGTGGTTGGTAGCGAAGGGGAGGGGATCAGGCCGTTGGTGCGTAAGCATTGTGACCTGCTACTTGCCATCCCGCATTACGGCGGCATTTCATCCCTGAATGCCTCGGTGGCAGGGGGAATTGTGTTGTTTGAGGCTGCTCGTCAAAGGTGTAAACCATGAAACCACGGATAAAAACAGCAGGCAAAGTCGGCCCAACCCGCCAAAAGCAGACAAAAACCCGCGAGCAGGAAGCCTCATCAGGGTTACGACGTGGTGTGGCAGTTGATCTGTTGATTGAGCGGCTTGATGATGAGGGGATCGGCATTGCCCATTCCCAGGGCAGGCAGATTCTGGTGGCTGGTGCGCTGCCGCAGGATCGTTGCCTGGCCAGGATCAGCCATATCGGCAAGACCGTTGTCTTTGCTGATCTGGTCAAGCTGATTGACCCCTCTCCGTTGCGGCTGCAGCGTTGTCCCTGTTCAGACGCAGCCCTCTGTCTGGGCTGCCCGTTGATTGCCATGCGCTATGGCGAGCAGTTACGCTGGAAACAGGATCTGGTGCAGGCAGCTTTTAATCAGTACCCGTCGCTCAAGCATATTGCGGTGCCCCGTCTGCTGACTCCTGAACGTCGACTGCAGTATCGCACCACTGCAAAACTGGCTGTGGCCGGCAGTCACGCTGATCCGTATATCGGTATCTATCGCCGTGCCAGCCATGATGTGGTGGATCTTGAGGATTGTCCGCTGCACCATCCCATGATCAACACCGTAATCAGGGTGGTGCGTGAAGGGATCAGCAAGCTGAAGGTGCCGGTGTATCAGGAGAAAAACAAGAGCGGTATCCTGCGCTATCTGGTGGTGCGTGTTTCAGAGAGCAGCAATGAAGTGATGGTGACCTTTGTTGCAGCCAGGCGTGCCTTTAACGAGATTCATCACCTTGCCCGCTTTTTGCAGGAAAAAGTGCCACAGGTGACGGTTGTCTGTCAGAACGTCAACAGCAGCGAAGGTAATGTCATCTTTGGTGCCCATGACCACTTTCTGACCAGGCAGCAGACGATTCAGGAACGGATCGGGCAGGTGGAACTGCTGGTCTCTCCCCGTTCTTTTCTACAGGCGCAGAATGATGGTGCCCGCTTACTCTATGAAACCGCCCGTGATTGGGCCGGTCTGGATGGCAGCCAGCAGGTACTGGATCTGTACTGTGGCATTGGCGGTATTGCCTTGACCCTTGCCCCGGTTACCAGGCAGGTGCTGGGGGTCGAGTTAAACAAGGAAGCAGTGGCTGATGCCAAGCGCAATGCCCGCCTGAATAATGCTAAAAACTGCCGTTTTGAGGCAGGGGATGTGCTGGAGATTCTGAATGACCTGCTTGAGGATGAACTGAGGTTTGACTGTATTGTCCTCAATCCACCCCGTAAGGGCTGCGACAGAGAGGTGCTTGACAAGGTGGCTGAGTTTGCGCCTGAACGGATTGTCTATGTGTCCTGTTCACCCCAGACACTGGCTCGTGATCTGGATCTGCTTGCTGCAAAAGGCTTTTACTGCGAAAAGGTGCAGCCGGTTGAGATGTTCCCCCAGACACCCCATGTGGAGAATGTAGCGTTGTTGGTGCGTAAAGAGCTAAAAACTGCTTGACATTTTTTTGAAGAAACTGCTAATTAACAAATTCCCTTGCTGGAGGCGCGTAGCTCAGGGGGAGAGCGCTACCTTGACACGGTAGAGGT
>DAIQQT010000119.1:0-7423 GCA_036786685.1 Trichlorobacter sp. | reverse complement strand
ACAGATCTGGCAGAAGCAAAACTCAGCACCCGTAATCTGCTGACCGGCACCATTGTCAAGCTGGTTGAAGGGCCGGTCAGTTGCGAAGTTGATCTGGAACTGCCGGGCGGCAACACCATCAGTGCTGTGATTACCGACGGCAGTGCCAAGCGGCTTGGTCTGAAGGTCGGTGGCAGCGCAACCGCACTGTTCAAGGCTTCCAGCGTGATTCTTGGGGTCAGCTGATGTAGGCAAAGGCACCCCCCCTCAATCCCCCCTTGTCAGGGGGGAGGTTTTGTAGGCCCTCCCCTGATAAGGGGAGCGGGGAGGGGTTGAAAGGCTGGAACGGGATGAGTATGCAGGGGCATCAACGGAGCTGTCCCTTTTTTCAGCACAAGCGTTATATTTTAGGCGCCATAACGATAAAGGCCATGTCATGCTCCTCTGCTTACCTGATAGCGAAATTGAACGTTTTCTTGAAGAAGACGCCCCCTACGGCGACCTGACCACCCACCTGCTGGGTATCGGCCAGCTACCGGGGGAGATCAGCTTTACCACTCGTCACGAGACCACCCTCTGTGGCACCGAAGAGGCAGCGCGGCTGCTTGAAAAATGCGGTTGCAGCATCACACAGCAGACTCCCAGCGGCACGCTGTTGGAGGCAGGTGAGACCTTTCTGAAGGCCATTGGTCCGGCCCGGGCATTGCATGCCGGTTGGAAGGTGGCGGTGAATCTGCTGGAGTACGGTTCCGGCATTGCCACCCGTACTGCCGGAATTGTCACTGCTGCGCGGGAGGTCAACCCCTGCATAGCGGTGCTGACCACCCGCAAGACCTTTCCCGGCACCAAGAAGTTGGCCATCAAGGCGATCTGTAGCGGTGGTGCCCTGCCGCACCGGTTGGGGTTGTCGGAAACCGTACTGGTGTTCAAGCAGCACACAGCTTTTATGGGCGGGCTGGAGCCGTTTTTACGGCATGTTGAAACATTAAAGCGTGAGGCGCTGGAGACCAGGATTATTGTAGAGGCTGATTCACCGCAAGAGGCACTGCTGATCGCCGGGAGCGGTGTTGACGTAGTGCAGATGGACAAGCTGCCAGCTGATCAACTCAAAACTCTAATGGAAGAGATCAGACAGATCAACCCGGCAGTCAAGGTCTCTGCTGCCGGCGGGATCAATGAACAAAACGCGGCAGAGTACGCTGCCACCGGCGTTGATATCCTGGTGCTGTCATCGGTTTACTTTGGCAAGCCTGCAGACATCGGGGCAACCATCGTAGCTGCAACATAACGGATGCAAAAGGAGATCGTGCCAATGAACATTATGTCCAGACTATTCCTGTTTACCACGCTCAGCCTCCTGCTTGCGGCACCGGCCTTTGCCGCTGATCTGCATCTGGCTGTAGCAGCCAACTTTACGGCACCAATGGAACAGTTAAAGCCATTGTTTGAGAAGGCAACCGGCCACAAGCTCATTATTTCCTATGGCACCGTGGGGAAGTTCTACGCCCAGATCAAGAATGGTGCACCGTTTGAACTGCTGATCTCTGCTGATGACGAGACCCCGATCCGCCTGGAAAAGGATGGGCTGGCCCTGCCTGAAACCCGCTTTACCTATGCCGTCGGCAAACTGATGCTCTGGAGTGCCAAGCCGGGCTTGGTTGATGCAAAGGGCGAGGTGTTAAAGCAGGCTGATTTCAAACGCTTGGCCATTGCCAGCCCAAAACTGGCGGTTTACGGCGCTGCTGCTGTCGAGGTGATGAAGAAGCTGGGGGTCTATGAACAGTTGCAGTCAAAGTTGGTGTTTGGTGAGAACATCTCCCAGACCTATCAGTTTGTGGCCACCGCTAATGCCGATCTGGGGTTTGTGGCCCTGTCCCAGATCTACAAAAACGGCAGCTACGCAGCCGGTTCCCACTGGCAGGTACCGACCAACCTCTACCCCCGGATCAGGCAGGATGCCATATTGCTGACCAAGGGTCGGGAAAACCCGGCAGGTAAGGCATTGCTTGTATTCTTGAAGACAACAGAAACAAAAAAGATCATCCGTTCCTACGGCTATGATATCTGACTACTGAAAGGAATCAGAACCATGAAACTGCTAAAACTGATAGGTATGGCCTGCTTATTGTTTGTTACGAATACCGCCCATGCAGAAAAGATTACCGTCGCGGCTGCTGCTGACCTGAAGTTCGCCATGGACGAGATAGTCACCGGCTTTAAAAAAGGTCACAGCGGGGCCGAGCTGGACGTGATCTATGGTTCATCCGGCAAATTCCACACCCAGATTCAGCAGGGTGCCCCCTATGATCTGTTCTTCTCTGCTGACATCAACTACCCCCGTGAACTGGCAAAAAAGGGGATGGCCGCTTCCGAGGTAAAACCCTATGCCGTTGGCCGGGTGGTGCTCTGGAGCAACAGTATGGATACTACCAAAATGACCTTGGCCAGCCTGACCGATCCGAAGATTGCCCGGATTGCCATTGCCAACCCCAAGCATGCCCCCTATGGTAAGCGGGCTGAAGAGGCGCTGAAGGCTTCCGGTTTATGGGACAGGTTACAACCTAAATTTGTCTTTGGCGAAAACATCGCCCACACCGCCCAGTTTGTACAGACCGGCAATGCCCAGGTGGGGATCATTGCCCTCTCGCTGGCTTTAAACCCTGAGCTGAGCAAAAAAGGTGGCTACTACCTGATCCCGGATAAGCTGCACAATCCGCTGGAACAAGGCTATATCATCACCAAACAAGGGGCAGCCAAGCCACTTGCCAGACAGTTTGCTGACTATATGGGGTCAAAACCGGCCCGCAGCATCATGACCAGATACGGCTTTGTGCTGCCTGGTGAGGTCAAATAGCCATGCTGCTGAGTGCGAGCGACCTGCAGGCCATCTGGCTGACCTTGCGGCTCTCTTCAGTGGTCACGGTTATTCTGCTGCTGATAGGCACGCCGATCGCCTGGTGGCTGGCACGTACCGGCTCCCGTCTGAAGGGGCCGTTGGGGGCGCTGGTGGCGTTGCCGCTGGTGCTGCCACCATCGGTGTTGGGCTTCTATCTGCTGTTGGCCATGGGGCCCAACGGGCCGCTGGGCTGGTTGACCACCAGACTGGGTGTTGGCCCCCTGCCGTTCACCTACTGGGGGCTGGTGCTGGCCTCGGTCTTCTACTCACTGCCGTTTATGGTTCAGCCGCTACAAAACTCCTTTGAAGCGATCGGTGAACGACCGCTGCAGGTGGCGGCCAGCCTGGGCGCATCGCCGCTGGATACCTTTTTCAGTGTGGCGGTGCCGCTGGCAAAACCGGGGTTTTTGACCGCTTCAATCATGACCTTTGCCCATACTGTGGGGGAATTCGGGGTGGTATTGATGATCGGCGGCAACATTCCCGGCGTGACCAGGGTCGCCTCGGTGCAGATCTACGACCATGTGGAGGCCCTTGAGTATATGCAGGCCCACCGGCTGTCTGCCGTGTTGTTGCTCTTCTCGTTCCTGGTGCTTTTGGCGATGTACGCCTGGAAGCCACGACCACAAAAGGGGTAAGGCAGTATGGAGTTACAGCTACAGCTACGCAAACAACAGGGTGATTTCCTGCTTGAACTTGATCTGAAGATCAGCGGTGAGCGGATCGGTATCTTTGGCCCTTCCGGCAGCGGCAAATCAACCCTGGTCAATCTGCTGGCAGGCCTGACCAGGCCGGATTCCGGGCAGATCCTGCTGGATGGTCAACCGCTCTTTGACAGCAGCAACAGGGTTGACCTGGCGCCCCATCGTCGCCGGATCGCCATGGTGTTTCAGCAGCATGGCCTGTTTCCCCATCTGACAGTTCGCAAGAATCTGCTCTACGGCCATCAGCGCTGTCCTGCTGACGAACAGAGGATTGAGCTTGCCGAGGTGGCTGAAGTACTTGAAATAGGCAACCTGCTGGAGCAGAAACCGGAAACCCTTTCCGGTGGTCAGAGCCAGCGGGTGGCCCTGGGACGGGCGATCCTCGCTTCGCCACGGCTGCTGCTGATGGATGAACCGCTTTCTGCCCTGGATGATGATCTGCGCTACCGGATTATCCCCTACCTGAATCTGGTGTCGGAACGGTTCAGGATTCCGTTTGTCTTCATCTCCCACTCGCTGGTGGAGATGCGGCTGATGGCCGATCAGGTGGCGGTGCTGGAAAAGGGAAGGCTGGCCGGTCTGGTTTCGCCGGAACAGTTGGCCCGGCAGCGGATGGGGCAAAGCCCGGCAGGCTACATCAATCTGCTGGAGCTGGGAGTTCCAAAAGAGCGCCAGGGACTGCTGGCCTTTCCCTGGGCCGGTGGTGAACTGCTGCTGTCCGGCAATGCCGGGACAGAAAGAGGTATGTTTGAGTTATCTTCCAAGGATATCATCCTCTGCAAGCGCCATCCCGACGCCATCAGCGCCCGTAACCTGCTGCCCTGCACGGTCCGTTCGCTCTTTGAGGCAGGCAGCAAGATCGGTGTCGAGCTGGATTGCAAGGGCGGTACTCTGGTGGCTGAAATCGTACCTGATGCGGCACGGGAGCTGGAGGTCACCACCGGCAGTATCATCTGGGCCGCCATCAAGGCATCGGCCTTCAGGAGGTTGTAGTTGCGGTGCATGTTATCAACCACCCCCTGCCCCTACTTATGTAAGGAGGGGGGCTACTTATAAGGTTCCCCTCCTATGTTAGGAGGGGTCAGGGGTGGTACGTGTTGTCTTGAATGTAAAACAGTACCTGCATTAAACACTATCCAGCCGTGACGGCCCGATGGTGACCAGCCTGCAGCCAACCGTCACCTGCTCTGCTCCGGCTGGGTTCATGCGCACCTTGCCGTCTGTGCAGCTGATTCCCAGGGCCAGGTGGCCCAGTTGTTTGCAGCGTATCGCAAAGTTTTCAAAGGTTCCCGCCCCGCTGACAGGTACCAGATAAATCTGCTGGCCCTGTCCGCTGCTGAGCAGATCCCCCAGCACCTCCTGCACCCCCGGATTCAGCAACTCCTGACTTAAAAAATGGGCATCAAAGCGGCTGGTGCAGACAATCCGGTCACAACCGGCCTTGCGCAACAGCTCTTCCGAGGCAGGATCAATACATTCCACCACGGTGTTGACCTGCTTGCAGCGTCCTTCTATGGCCAGGGCGATGGCCACATTCAGGTTGTCCGAGGCCGGGTCAGTGGGGTCGCGGGTCAGAATAACCGCATGCAGGGCCTGATCAATGGCTGCCCGCTGCAGGGTTTCATCACGGGTCGGATTGCCGCGCACGTAATGAACGCCCCGTTTCTGCAGCTCAATCGGCAGCTCTTCCAGCTGTGCATCCACCAGAATAACCGGCATGCTGGTCCCGACCGCCTTGTCCAGTGCCAGTTCAAGTAATATCCGCTCAACCTTGGCCAGGCCTGCAAAATTAAATATCACCAGATGATCGGACAGTTTAAAGGTTGACATCCCCTTGATCTCCTTTGTCTTGGAGGTGACCAGCGCCGCAGCCACCATGGAAAGTGCATAGCCCAACAGACCGATTCCAAAGACCATGATCGGCCAGCCCACCAGAAACCGGCCACCAAAGCTCTTGGGAAAGAAATCGCCGTAGCCCACGGTGGCGATGGTGACAATGGTGTACCAGAGCCCGTCAGCCCAGCTCAGATCAGGGTTGGCAGGCAGTTCAAAATAGAGAAAACCGGTGGTGCCGTAGAGCAGCACCGCCAGCATCAGCACCAGTACCCGCAGGTATTCCGGCGGATTGCGGACCATGCTTTTCATGAAATACTGAAGGATCTGATACATGGGTCCTCCTTACCTGGGTTAAAAACGTAACGAGGAAGGCCGGATGCAAGGCGCACGGAACGCAGCAACCGAGACATACCAGAGCAGGTAGGCGAGGTAGCGAGTACCGCGCAACGCAACAGACGGCCTCCACAGTAGTTTTTCATTGATTCTGGGAGCGCCACTCACGGATAAGGGCCAGCGCCCGCTCAGTGGCTGTGGTGTTTGACCAGAGTCCGCGCCGTCCGGCCCGGGCCTGTTCCTGCTCCTGCAGATAACTCTGCATGGCCGGGAAGGGATAGACCGTGTAAACCAGGGCCAGCCCCTGGCGCACCAGACGGATCGCAATATCTTCATCATCAACATACAGGGTGGCCAGGTAGCGGCCATGTTTATCCTTGGGTGTGGTGGCCAGCAGGACCCGCACCGGACGATCAGCCATGCTGCGCTGGATGGTCTCCATGGCGGCCTGGGCAAAGGGGGTGACCACATCCTTTTCCACCTTGGCATCAAAGGATTTGATCCCCACGATCCTGATGGTGACCGGTGGCTGTCCTTCCCGCGCTGCAACCAGGCTGTCGCCGTCGATCACCTTGACCAGCCGGACCAGGTCACCGCTTTCGATCTTGCCACTGGCGCTCTGTACACTGCGGCGCTGCTTTTCGGCGTTAATGCCGTAAAAAGCGGAAGCACAAAGCAGGACTACAATTATCGACCAAAAGGCCAGCGTTGCTCGCCCCATACGCATTTGCCTCCCTTTAAAGATGTGCTATATAGCCTGTACTGTCTTTTATACCAGCGAATACCTTGTTGTACAGAGGGGCCGGATTGTATCATGCGTTTTTCCCTGAATGAACATGTAAAAGCGGTCCATCCGCCCCCGATCAGCGAGGTCAGGGAATGGGCCAACCAACGCCCTGACTACGCAGCCCCTTTGATCGACCTCTGTCAGGCAATTCCTGATTATGCCCCGCCTGCAGAGCTGATCAGCCATATCCAGCAGGCAGCCCTTGATCCCCAGACCAGCCGCTACAGCCCTGATGAGGGACTGGCCGAGGTGCGGGAGGCAGTCTGCCGCCGCTATCGTCGCCGCTATGCTGCCAAGATCAACCCGGAGCAGGTCTGCCTGACCGTCGGCGCCAGCGCCGCCTTCTGGCTGGCCATGTTGACCCTCTGCCATGCCGGTGATGAGGTGATCGTCCAGCTGCCCTGCTATTTTGACCACCCGATGGCCCTGACCAGCCTGGGAATCAGGCCGATCTATACACCGTACAAAGAGAAAGAAAAAGGGCTGCCCAACCTGGACAGCATCGCCAGGCTGATCACCCCGCGCACCAGGGCGATCCTGCTGGTCTCCCCCAGCAACCCCACCGGCACCGTCATTCCCCCTGATCTGCTGCGTCGGCTGTATTTTCTGGCCCAGCAGCACCGGATCGCCCTGATCCTGGATGAAACCTACAGCGATTTTATCGAAGGGATGCCCCATGACCTGTTTACCATGGAGGAGTGGGGCAGCACCCTGATTCAGATCATGTCATTCGGCAAGAGCTACGCCCTGACCGGCTACCGGGCCGGGATGCTGGCTGCCGCGCCGGAGGTGATCCGTCAGGCGCTGAAGATCCAGGATACCATGACGGTCTGCCAGCCCCGCATTACCCAGCTGGCCCTGCAGTACGGGCTGGATCACCTTGATCAG
>DAIQQT010000118.1:0-7431 GCA_036786685.1 Trichlorobacter sp. | reverse complement strand
CGTTTCTTGCTGCCAACGACAATGACAGCCATGCCTGGCGGAAGAACTTTATCCAGACTTTCCTTGAGCGTGATCTGCCGCAACTTGGTATTGGTACTCCGGCGCCGACCTTACATCGCTTCTGGACGATGCTTGCCCACTACCATGGTCAGACCTGGAATTCGGCAGAACCTGCCCGCTCACTCGGTGTAAACGAATCGACCATCCGGCGCTATCTGGACTTGCTTGAAGGGGTATTCATGGTCCGCCAACTCCAGCCGTGGCATGAAAATCTGAAAAAACGTCAGGTCAAGTCGCCGAAGGTGTACGTTCGCGACAGCGGTCTGTTGCATCAATTGCTGGGGATTCGTACCACGGCTGAGCTGCTGTCCCACCCCAAATGCGGTGCCTCATGGGAGGGCTATGTTATTGAAGAGATCATTACCCTGTTGCAGCCTGACGAGGTCTATTTCTGGGCCACCCATGCCGGGGCTGAGCTTGATCTGCTGCTGTTCAAGGATGGTCACCGTATCGGTGTTGAGATCAAGCGGGCCGATGCACCGCGTTTAACGCCGTCCATGCGGACGGCGCTGGATGATTTGCAGCTTGATCGTTTACTGGTGGTCTATCCGGGAACACGGCGGTATGCACTGGCAGACCGGGTGGAGGTGGTGCCGTTTGCAGAGATTGCATCAATTGCCCGGTAACCGGAAAGTTCCTGTGGAAGATCAGAGCGCCCAGACAGGTCGGCAAAGCAAGCCGTAAGCATTTTATGCCGCAAGAGAACGCAAAGAACCGAAAGAAAATCGCAAGCTACGAGGCTTGTTAAGCAAGTGAAAAGATTGCCTGATTAGCGCCAATCTTCCGCGGACAGGCAAAACGACATATTCTGTCTCATGAATGTGTTAGATTTCATAGCAACTTTTGCGGAGGTGGTTGCCATAAAAATGAATCCAATTCAGTTTCAAGCAGGCTTGAGCCTGAACAAGTTCCTTGAGCAGGTATCTTGGCGAGTTTCAATATCGGTTCAACCGCCGCTTCGATCTGACTGGAATGCTGAAGCGGCTTGTGATGGCAGCAGTCAAAACAAACAAGCTGCCGGAAGCTAAACTACGCCTAGCGGAAGATCAGCGCTAATTAGGAAAGATTTTCTGAAAAAATGTTCCCTTTGGGAGGTTTTACCGGTTCACGCGCGTGAACCGGTCAAGTACGAGTTGCTGTAACTATGTACCAGGAATCGAAATGATAGTCATAACAATGGAATAGGAGGGGCTAACTCATGGAGCTTGCAGACAATATTGATTATCTTTGTGAAGATTATTCGTCTAATTTGTATGAACTCGAGAAACTATCCGCATCTGACTTAGTCAAAATTCAAATCAACGAAGGTCTTGAGGAGGCGCTAAAAGAACTTGATGTCCTTCACAACCAGTTTTCAGCCAAGGATAGCGAGAATCTACTTGACTTATGTAAAACCACGGTAATCGAATCCATAACAGGTCAATTTGGCCTTGCATCAATGTTCATCGCTGCCAAAGATGGAGGAAGCGTAACGACGAAGCACAATTTTGAAAAAGGTGTTACGGCTACAGATGCTGATAAGCAGAAATACGAAAATTTTAAGTCAAATAACGATGGCAGTCGATCGTGGGAAACTGTAAGACAGTCTGGTGGCTATGATGATGGCTTTTCCCAAAAACGCAAGACAGCCTTCCAGACCCAAGAGGTAGTTACTGACGCTTACACGGGTAAGCCGCTACCTAAGGATGGGCGAGCGCATATTGATCATATTGTCTCTGCGAAAGAGATTGAAGGCAGTGCTGCCAACCATCTTTTCCTTACCCCTGAGCAACGTGCCAAAATGGCTACGAGCGACAAAAATCTCGCGTGGACTGAGGCCAGCGCCAATATGTCGAAGGGTGACAGGCCAATGAAAGAGTGGCTCGACAAGCAGAAAAATGGGGAAACAAATGATAAGAGATTTGGTATTGACCGTGAAAAGGCTCTTCAGCAAGATGCCGAAGCACGGAAATACATTAAACAAGAAATTACCATTGCTGCTGTTAAGAAGCAAGGCCTTGAACTTATGGCAACAGGTGGCAAGGATGCCGCAATGATGGTTGCTTCTACAGGTATTGGCGTTATCTTGCGTGACCTTGTGCAAGCCGTTTTTGAGGAAATCCACATCACATTTCGCCAGCGAGGACAAGAAAGCCTCAAGGAAATTTTTGTCAGATTCAAGGAACGTATGAGTGCTGTCCTCGCCGAACTCAAAGAAAAGTGGAAAGATATTCTGGCAGGAAGCATTGGGGCTGGAATCACCGCATTTCTCTCCAATATCGTCGTTTTCGTCATCAACCAATTTGCAACTACGCTCAAAAAACTGGTGACAATAATTCGTGCCGGTTTTGTTTCACTCTGTGAAGCCATAAAAATTCTGGCCAACCCTCCTGCCGGTATGGATAGTGAGGAAGTGAACTTCCAAGCCCTCAAAATTTTGACGGCGGGCCTGATTGGAGCGGCATCCTTAGGTTTGAGTGCCGGTATTGAAAAGTTGTTACAATCCATCCTCGCCTTGCAGCCTATTATGATGTTTCCTATTCCCTTCACTGGCCAAGAAGAGCCGCGTACGGTGAGCGACATACTTACTTCAATACTTACTGCGCTGGCCGGTGGTTTGCTGACAACAATAGCTCTCTACTTCATGGACAAAGCTCGTGCTGCTGGAAAGAAAGATAAATTGCAAATCCAGCTTGTCGCGCAAAGCGGACTGGTCGTGCAATACAAAATTTCCCAGACATGGATCGTCATGAATGACGCCTACTACTATTTGCATAATAGCATTGAGGAAGGTATTCAACTCTGCATCCAGACAAAACAGGAGCTGGATAACATCAATAAAAAGACAAATGAAGCGGTGGATGGCTTGAGGCAAGCCGTCGATAAATTGCGCTCAAAGCAAGTGCAAACCGGCGAGAGGAGTTTGACATGACAGAGTCGTTTCACAATGCGGAGGAAAAAAATATTCATGCAGACTTGTCGCCCCACGAGCTGCAAGCAATTGCAGAACAGAAAGCTACGGCCATCCTTGCCAAGATCAAGGAACATGAAGAAAAAATAAAAAGTGCAAAAGAGTTTGCAGAGAAAGCGACAGGTATAAAAACTGATTGGTGGCGTCTTGGAAATACTGGCAAGAAAGCTGATGCCACCGCAACCGCTCTCGTAAAAACCAACGAGGCTTTGAAAGAGATCAGTGACCTGATTCAGGAATCCATCAAATTAACCTGCACGTCCATTCAGTTTGCACAAGTCATGCACAAGACGATGGCATACATGATGGTTAATGGATTCAAGGATGCAGGTGGCAATATACAGAAACTTGCTAGTGAAAGTAGGGAGTTCGTCCAACTGATTCTGAGTGAAGCGGAAGACTTTGTAAAGAAGCAGCTTGCCGTCGAGCAGAAACAAGCAGCGATTGAAACATGGAAAGAGCAAAAAGAGAAAATTGATGAAGAACAGTCCAAGCGTTTGGAAGAGTTATTGATTCTGCTTAACGAAAACAAGAAAGATGATGAGGCACGGCAACAAGAAATCAGCCTGTTATTTAACAACGCCAAGCAAAAAGATCAACTGGATAAAGAGCAAAGCGCCTTGATTCAAGATTTGGCCAAGCAACAAGAATTTGTAAAAATTGCAATATCCCTTAGTATTTTGTCGCTTATCACATCTGTATTTGCCATTGCCTTGCCCTATCTTAGGTAATGAGCAGCAGGATATTGTCGTTCTCTTGGTACATCAACCTTCGGGAGTGGGCGGGGGTACACTTGAAAATGGAAATTTGAGATGAAGTTCCCAACCAGCCGGTTGCACGCCGTCCCGCCCGGAAAACCGACTGGGCGAAGCGGGTGAACCGGGCACCTCCTTCACCCCCGACAGAGCGGCAGCACAACCCTGAAGCTTGCACCTTGTTCCATCTCCTGTAATTCCACTGATTCTCCATGTGCCTCCAGCAGTGACCTGATGATGGACAGGCCCGGCCCGCTGCCGCCCTGTTAGTTTTTCATCTTGTTATTTTGTAGTCGTTCGATTACATTTGGCCTATGTTCATAATCAAGACTATCCCTGAATTTGATGCTTGGCTTGACGGCCTTAAAGACCGTACCACTCGTCTGCGACTGAGCCGTCGCCTTGACAAGGCCCAACGGGGGAGCCTTGGTGACATAAAGTCGGTTGGCGACGGAGTGTTTGAAATGCGGGAACATTTCGGCCCTGGCTGGCGTATGTATTATATCCAGAGAAATAATGTGCTTATCGTGATGCTTGGAGGTGGTAACAAGAGTACACAGGCCAACGACATTGCCAAGGCCATTGAACTTGCCGACAGTTTGGGGGATTAACCATATGAAAAAGAAGACCAAAGTTTCAGACCTGCCTGAATTTGACATGGCAAGACAGTTGAAGAGTGAAGAAGACATTGCTGCGTATGTCACCATGGTTATTGAAGAAGGTGATTCATCCGAGCTTGCACACGCACTTGGTGTCGCAGCCCGTGCACGCGGTATGAGTGAAATTGCACAGGCAGCAGGTCTTACCAGAGAAGCCTTGTACAAAGCCCTCCGTCCAAACGCTCACCCGCGTTTCGACACTATTAACCGTGTCTGTACTGCCCTTGGCGTGCGTTTAGTGGCCCAGCCTAGTCACCAGTAGACGAAGAGCGGACGGCTGAGTTTGTCACCGCTCATCCCCTGCAGAGCGGCAGCACAACCCTGAAGGCCGCCCCTTTTTCTACCTTCTGTAACTCCACTGATCCGCCATGTGCCTCCAGCAGTGATCTGATAATAGACAGGCCCAGCCCGCTGCCGCCTTGTTCTCGGGCAGTGGTGAAGAACGGCTTGAAGATCTTTTCTGCATTGGCCGCTGATATCCCCTTGCCGTTATCTGAAAAAAGCAGTTCAGCCTGATCCTGACCTCCGGGGTGACGGATCTGGTGCAGGGTGACCTCTGTCTTTGTGCCAGGCCCGTTGTGCATCAGTGTATTACCAAAGATGTTGGCAAAGATGCTGGCAAGCAGGTCCGGCGCGATACAGGCAGGCAAGCTACAGGCCGCACCGGAGAGTATAATACTGAGCCCTTTGGCCCGGTACTGGGCAGCGGTTTCTTCCAGCAGTTGCATGACAGGAGCCTGCTCATTGCCGGGGGTGCAGGCGTCAGCCCGTGCCAGTTCCAGCAGTCTACCCACCAACTGTTCCAACCTTCCGGTTTCCTGCTGAATAATGGTCAGGAAACGCTCCCTCTCTTCCTGACTCATTCCGTCATAATGTTCCTGCAACAGCTCCATTGCCCCCCGTAATGACGTCAATGGGGTCTTGAATTCATGGGAGACCGTTGCGGCAAAACTGCGGATATAGCCGGAACGGGCCTCAATGGTGCCAGCCATGCGGCTAAGTGCGGCTGAGAGCTGCTCAAACTCCCGGATGCCGGCTGATTCTGTGGCTGCTGCAAAGGTATGTCCGGTCTGGGCCAGCTCTGCCTGTTTGATCAGGCGCTTCAGCGGCCTGTTCAGGTAGTAGGCCAACAACAGGGTGATTACCAGCGCTACACTACCGATGGCCAGCCCTGTCTTCAGCAGGTGAAAGCGGATCAGGTAGAGCGCCTTGGTTACTTCAAGGGGGGTGCGGGACATGACCACCGCGCCGATGATCCGGTTTTCAAGGATAACCGGGTGGGCCACAAAGATTCTGATCCGTGCGCCACGGCTGATTGAACCCCAGGCAGGGGATGACCATTTGGAGTTGCGGATACGCAACTGGCTGGTGGTTTCTCCGGCCAGTGCCCGTGCAACCTCGCTCCAGCCACTTAAGGACTGGCCTTCATCGGTGCTGCTGCTGGCCACAATGGTGCCCCTGAAGTCCACAATCCGTGTGCCGGAAAGCAGGTTTTTCCGTGCGGTTGCCAGAAGTGGCTTGAGGGTTCTGGCGGCAAAGACTGCAGCCGGGTCACCGGGTTGTGAAGCCGGGGTTGGTGCCGGCGCCGGGGGGAGGATAACGGTTTGTGCCAGGTCAAGGGTTGGGGCTATGGGGGCAAGGGTTGTATCAATCGGTTGTTGGACCGCTTCTGCTTCCTCCTCATCCTCTGCCTCTGGAGTCGGCAGATGTTCTTTTCTGATTGAGGCGCTCTTGCGGTAGGCCTCTTTAAAGGCAGAAGAGAGTAACACGGTCTGGCCGATCAGCTCTGATTCAGTCTGGCGTACCAGCTCGTTTTCATAAAGACGCAGCATGGTGATGCCGCCCAGCGGCAGCAGCAGGATGATCAGGTTGATGACCAGCAGCAGGGTGCGGAGTCTGGGGCGGAAGCTCATCTGTCCGCGTCCTGACAACAGTCTGAGAGCTTGTAACCGATACCATGCAGGGTCTCGATCAGATCTGCAGTAAAAGGCCTGAACTTGTCCCGGATATGTCTGATATGGCTGTCCACGGTGCGGTCACTGACAAAGGTGGTGCCGCCGTAGGTCCGCTCAACCAGTTCAGATCGGCTGAACACCTTGCCGGGAAAGGAGAGCAAAATTTTAAGCAGGCAGAATTCTGTGGCAGTAAGGCATATTTCGTTACTGTTCCAGAACACCTGAAACCGTTCAGAATCAAGTTTGAGTTTACCGTGATGACATAATACGTCGTGTTTGTCGCTCTCTTGCGGTTTGGTTTGAGCAGTTGTTCTTCTAAGCACGGTCTTGACCCGGGCCACCAGTTCTCTGGGGCTGAACGGCTTGGTGATATAATCGTCAGCCCCCAGTTCCAGGCCGACAATCCGGTCAATTTCATCACTCATGGAGCTGAGAAAGATCAGCGGTATATCAGACTCCTTGCGGATGATTCTGCAGAGGTCAGTGCCGTCACATTCCGGCATCATGATATCCAGCACCACCAGATCAGGTTGTTCTGCACGGAACAGCCTCAGCGCCTCGTTGCCGTCCCTGGCAATAATGATCCGGTAGCCGCTTTTCTGCAGGGCAAAGCCTGCCACCTGCAGGATATTGGGGTCATCATCAACAAGCAGTATCTGTTTGCTGGAATCCACATGCCGCTCCTTATCCGGATAGTATGCAAGACCGTACCCCAGGGCAGGGGATGATGCAAGTGCCCTTGCACAAAATCTGCACGAAAACTCTCTAAATTATCCTGCATATCAGCATACCCGCTGCAAACCGGTCTGGCATCCTGAGACAAATCCTGGATGGAGGTGAGCTATGAGCGAAGGAAGCAGGTTCAGTCGTATGGGGCAGTCGGCAATGACCAAGTTGCTGGTTATTGCAGGGCTGGTGTTGGCGCTGCTGGTGCCGGTTGAGATGGTGAAGGGGATCATCCATGAACGGGATATGCGCAGAAAAGAGGTGGTGGCGGATGTTGGCGGTAAGTGGGGCAAGGAGCAGACCATTGCCGGGCCGGTGCTGACCAT
>DAIQQT010000117.1:0-7469 GCA_036786685.1 Trichlorobacter sp. | reverse complement strand
GCCGGCGTTGCTATCTGGTGGTGGCGCCCCATACCCCCCGTACCGGCGAACGGCTGAATTTTGACGAGCTGGAAAAGATCTTTGGCACTGACGGGATGCTGGCCAGGCACCTGAAGGGGTATGAAAAACGGGATGAACAGGTGCGGATGGCCTTTAGCGTGGCGGGTGCCTTTAATGACAACACCGTGGCGCTGATTGAGGCCGGTACCGGTACCGGCAAATCACTGGCCTATCTGGTACCTGCCCTGCTCTGGGCCATCCGCAATGATCAACGGGTGGTGATCTCCACCAACACCATCAACCTGCAGGAACAGCTGATCAAGAAGGATATCCCCCTGCTGCAGCGCCATGCTGCCACGGAGTTCAGCGCCTGTCTGGTCAAAGGGCGCGGGAACTACCTCTGTCTGCGTAAACTGGGTGGAGTACTGGATGAGCCATCCCTGTTCCCGGACAGCGCCTCGGAGGAGTTGCAGGCCATAGCTGCCTGGAGCGAGACCACCCGCAGCGGCTGTCTGAGCGACCTCTCCTTCCATCCTGCCTGGGAGGTCTGGGATGACCTGCGCTGCGAGGCAGACCAGTGTGGACGTTCCCGCTGTCCGGAGTTTAACCGCTGTTTTTTCTACAAGGCCCGCCGCGATGCTGCCTCGGCCCGGCTGCTGGTGGTGAACCATGCCCTGCTGCTGGCTGATATCGCCCTGCGCCGTGAGAGCGGCTATGATGCGGTTGCCATCCTGCCCCCCTTCAGCCGTCTGATCATTGATGAGGCCCACCACCTGGAAGAGGCGGCCACCGGTGCCCTGTCAGTCAGGATCAGCCGGGCCGGGTTGATGAAGCAGCTGTCCAGGCTGGCGCCATCCGGTGGCAGGGCCGGCATCCTGAGCGTACTTAATGCCAAGATCGGTAAAGAACTGCCGGAAGAGCTGGATGCCCTGTATCAGGAACTGTCCGGCCTGATTGAGGCTGCCCTGCTGCCCCAGACCCATGAGCTGGCAGGCGCGGTTGACCGTGAGCTGGACTGGCTTGCCCAGGCCTTGCAGGGAGAGATGCAGCAAGGAGATGACCAGCGCGGTGGAGAGCTGAAGCGCAGGATTACCCCGGAGGTGCGTGCCACACCGTTCTGGGATGAGTTGGAGACCCGTCTGAAGCGGCTGGGTGAGCAGCTGCAGGAACTGGCTGATGGCCTGGGGGCGCTGGATCGGGCTGCTGCCAAACTGCCGGACACGGTTATGCAGACGGTGAACGGGTTGTTGACTGACGCCTTTGGCATTGGTCAGCGTCTGGTGGCGATCAGCCGTGAACTGGCCTGGTTCTGTACCGATGATCCAGAGGCCTGCTGCTGGCTGGAGGCCAAGCAGACCAGCCGGGGCAGCCAGGCCACGGTCTGTGTGGCACCCCTGGATGTGGCAGAGACCATCAAGACCGCCCTGCTTGATCCGATCCCTACGGTGGTGCTGACCTCAGCCACCCTGACCGTGGGCGGCTCATTCGGCTACCTGCGTCGGAGAACAGGCCTTGACCTGCTGGAGCCGGAGCGACTGCAGGAGCTGGCCCTGGCCTCACCCTTTGATTATGCCGAACAGTCGCTGGTGGCAATCCCCCGCGATCTGCCTGATCCCACCAGTCATGCCTTTCGCCAGCCACTGGCCGATGCAGTGCTGCGGGCGGTCAGTATCTCGCAGGGAGGCGCCTTTGTGCTGTTCACCTCTTTTGACCTGCTGCGTCAGACCCATGCTGCGCTCAAGTCTGAACTGGAGCGTCAGGGATTGACCGTGCTGCGTCAGGGTGAAGGTGGCGGCAGACATCAACTGCTGGCCCGCTTTCGCAAGGAACAGCATGCCGTGCTGTTTGGCACCGATTCCTTCTGGGAAGGGGTGGATGTGAAGGGAGATGCCCTGCGCTTGGTGGTGATTGCCCGGTTGCCGTTTCAGGTGCCCACTGAACCGATCCAGCAGGCCAGGGCCGAGCGGATTACCAACCTGGGGGGCGATCCGTTTCGGGAGATGTCAGTGCCCCAGGCGGTACTGAAGCTGCGTCAGGGCTTTGGTCGGCTGATCCGCAGCCGTGCCGACCGCGGGGCAGTGCTGATTCTTGATAGCCGGATGGTGACCAAAAATTATGGTGCCCGTTTCAGAAAATCTCTGCCGGAGGCCGCCCAACTGATCGCACCGTTGGATCAGGTATTCAGTCGGATGGATCAGTTTTTTCAATCATGGCACTGAATATGCTTTATTTTGAATATCTCATCACAAGGAGGAAACAGCAGATGCGAATCGCAACAGCTTTAGTCCTAGCAGCAGTTATGGCGGTACCGTCACTTGGAGCTGCTGAGTCCAATTTTAACGTCAATGTCAATCTGGGGGTGCCTGCACCGCCTCCGCCGCCACGGGTTGCTGTGGCGGCTCCGCGGGTGGTCTTTGATGCGCCGCCGCTCTTTCTGGCACCGTCATCACTGGGGTTTTATGTGGGGGTTGATATGCCCCATGATATGGTGCTTATTTCCGGCGTCTACTACCTCTTTCAGGGTAATCACTGGTATCGGGCCAACCATTATAACGGTCCCTGGACCGTGACCCGTTACGAGCAGCTTCCCCCACCGGTCAGAAAATATAAGGTGGAAAAGATCCGCGATTATCGCGACCGCGAATATCGCACGTATCATGATAACCGTGATCACTACCGAGGCAAGCATTTCAGGCCCGGCAGGGAAGGCAAAGAAGAGTGGCGGGATGAGAAGGATCGGCGTAAAGAAGAAAGACGGAAAGAGCGTGAAGACCGGAAGGAATACAAAAAACATGGTCATGGACATGGCCGTGATAATGACTAGTTGAAAAAGAAACGGCCCGATGTATATCGGGCCGTTTCGTAGATGGTCAAATCAGGTTTCAGGCGAGCTCTTTGCGGCGTTTTTTGGTAATGAAGTTAAAGCACTGGAAATAGGTAATAGCCACCAGCAGGAACGAATAGTAGGAGACCGACAGGATCAGTGATGCCCCACGCCCCTTATCCACACTGGGTGACATGAAAATAAAGACCACAAAGGCGCCCAGGGCAGAGATCTTCCAGATATCACCAAGCAGCCGTCTGCGGCGCAGTGCCACCAACTGTTCCGGCGTAACTCCAACGAGGCTTGTCTCAACTTCAACCTCAACATCCTTGCCGGCAAGCCACCAGGCCGGATACATGCAGATCAGCTGTACCGCCACCGCCATGATGAAGCTCTTGACAAACAAACCGGACATGCCGTACTTGGCAAAAGCCAGCATAAAATTATAGGCCATAAACAGCAACAGACCCAGCAGGCCGACCTGCACCACGTTGTAGATGATCGTAAGACGTTTAAGACGGGTGAAGTCGTAGGATGCCATGATTTTCCCTTGCTTATGCGTTAGTTTGTGATGCTTATGCAGCGGGTTCGGGTTATAACAGAACGGCGTTACAAATTCAACCAGGAAAGACATGCCATACCAGATGAAGCTGATTCGTCGTATTTTTAATCCGGTAATTGCCCTGGTGGCCATCCAGCTGGTCTGGGTGGTGGTGGTGGTGCTGTGGGTAACCTGGTTTGTGGGCAGGCATCGTCAGCTGAAAGAACTGGCTGCCCGCTATAGCCCTGAACTTTTGGCCAGGACTGAGGGCTGGTCAACCCTGGTGCAGGGCTTGTTGTTGCTGGCTGCGATTCTGGCCGGTGTTTATACGTTATTCATTTTCTGGCGCCGCCAGTCTCGACTGTACCAGGAACAGCGCGAGTTTATCACCCAGGTGACCCACGAGCTGAAATCGCCTCTGGCATCAATTCAGCTCCACCTTGAGACGATCCAGTTGAGACGTCCTTCGCCAGAGCGTCTGGACAGTTTTGTAGATACCATGCTGGATGATACCCGGCGGCTGCACTCCCAGATCGATAACCTGCTGTTGGCCGCCCGGATTGAACAACGACGTCGTCCTGCTGATCGACGAGTAATCGACCTCTCGGCATTTCTGCAGAAATATCTGGATGAAAACCGTGATCGTCTGCCGCCGGGTACCCGGCTTGAGCTGCAGCTTGAACCTGATCTGAAGGCGGCGGTGGAACCTGATGAGCTGGGCACGGTGCTGCGTAACCTGCTGGAAAATGCCGTACTGTATTCGCCCGGTGTGCCGGAGCTGGAATTACGGCTGAGTCGTAAAGGCCGCTGGGCGATTATTGCATTAAAAGATCACGGTCGTGGTATTGCTACAGCAGAACTGCGCAAGATTTTCCGCCGTTTTTACCGGGTAGAACTGCCGGATGAGCGGATTCGCGGCACCGGCCTGGGGCTCTACATTGTTCAGTCCGTGATTGAAGGCTGCGGAGGCACGGTGCAGGCCGAAAGCGCCGGCCCCGGCAGCGGTTGTACCATTACCTTGCAACTACCTCTTGTGGAGAAATAATGACCTCTGAAAATAACGTAACCTGTCAAATGTGCAGCCGCTGGGATGATGATGCCGATCTGAGGATTATGGAGTTTGAGTACAGCTACCTGATCCTGAACCGGGATCAGTTTTTTCCCGGCTACTGTCTGTTGTTCAGCAAGCAGCATGTCACCGAACTGTTTGATCTGGACCTCAAGACCCGTCAGGGGATGATGGAAGAGGTGAGCAGGACCGCCGCCGCCCTTGCCGGTCTCTTCAAGCCGGACAAGATCAATTACGAACTGCTGGGGAATATGGTGCCGCATATTCACTGGCATCTGGTACCTCGTTTCAGCACGGAACCGCTCTGGCCCAGACCGATCTGGTCTGAACCTCACACAGAAACTATCCTTACCCCGGAAGCGTATCGTCTGCGTTGTGAACAGATCCGCCAGGCTCTGGAGCGCTGATGAAAAGACCATCTTGCACAACACTGGCCAATGGCTTGCGGGTGGTTACGGTGGAACTGCCGCACCTGCACAGCGCTGATGTTGCGGTCTATCTGAAGGTGGGTGGCCGTAATGATCCGGCCGGAAGAACCGGCCTGTCTCACTTTCTGGAGCATATGCTGTTTCGCGGTACTGCCGAGTATGCCAGTTCGTTAGAGATTGAGGCTGCCTTCGAGTCACTGGGTGGTGGGATCAATGCGGCCACTGATGCGGATTCAACCTGCTACTACGGCAGGATCCACCCCCGTTTTGCTGCCCAGGGGCTTGAAATCCTGGCATCCATGCTGCTACGTCCCCGTTTGGAGGGGATTGAGCTTGAGCGTCGGATTATCGGAGAAGAGGCGCTGGAGGATATCAGCCAGGATGGGGATGAGATCAGCCCTGATCTGGTGGTGGGACGGATGCTCTGGCCTGACCACCCGCTGGGGGAGTCCACGGTGGGGAGCCTGGAGGATATCGCACGGATAACGGACCAGGATCTGAAGCAGCATCTTGCCACCTGGTATCGCCCAAACAACGCCGTTGTTGTGGCGGCAGGCCCTTTGGAACATCAGCAGATTGTTGAGGCTGCCGAACGTTTGCTGGGCAGCTGGCAACCGGCAGAACTCCCTGGCGTATTGTCTGTTTCGCCGCCGCTGCCGATTGGCCCAAGCTGTAGATTTGTCCGGGATTCAGACAGCCAGATTACGATGCAGCTTGCCTTCCGGGCCTGCCACCGGGCAGCACCGGAGTTGACCGCCTTGAAGCTGCTACGCAGGATTCTGGCTGGCGGTGGTTGTTCCCGTCTGCATCTGGCATTACGTGAGCGGCTGGGGCTGATCTATTCGGTGGATGCCTCAATCGGCAGTTATGATGAGACCGGTTGCCTTTCGATTGATCTCTCAACCGCACCTGAAAATCTGGCAACGGTGTTGAAGGCGACCCTGGAAGAGTTGTGGTTACTGGCAGCGTCTCCAGTACCGGAATCGGAGTTGGAGCGGGTCAGAACCGTCTATCTGGCAGATCTGGACTACAGCCGTGATTCGGTCAGTGAGATGGGGATCAGGTTTGGCTGGGGTACCCTGATGGGGGTGGCCCGCAGTATTGATGATGACCAGCAACTGGTTGCGCAGGTTTCAGCAGCAGAGCTGCAAGAGTTGGCAGCAGAACTGTTTCGGCCCGAAAACCGCTTTCTGGGGGTTATCGGGCCGATTGAGAGTATTGATCAGCAGGAGGTTGAACAGTTACTGCAACGCTAAGACCATGTTATTGTTCTTCCAGTATCGTCACCTTGATTTTACCAATTACCCCCACCAGTGGCGCCAGATCTGCCAGCCGGTGGCCTTCAAAAAAGGCCAGGTGGGTCGGGTCAGCCGGAACCTGGTTAAAGGTGGGGTCAACCGCTACCCAACGCCCCTCCACCAGGCTCTCTGCCCAGCTGTGGTAGAGAAAGCTGGTTCCGTCCTGGGAAACCAGCCCGGAGACAAAGCGGGTCGGGATACCTATGGCACGGGCCAGGGCGGTGTAAAGCTTGGCATGGGTCTGACAGTTACCCTTCTTTTTGTTGAGTGCCGTCAGTGCGTTACCACCGTCTTCAATGCTGTCCTCAAGCCAGCCAGAGGTCCAGGCGGTTAATGCCTGAACTTTCTCTTGGTCGGTCTTCAGATTGCCGGTTAACTCCTTGGCCTTGGCTACAATCTCGGCTGCCGTAGACTCAATCCCTTCCGCAGGTTGCTGGTATGCTTCTGCAGCCTTGGGCAGTGCTTCAACCGGTTTGCGCAGGCTGCCGGTTGTCACGACCGCCCTGCCCTGCTGACGCTCAACCTTCTGTGAACCGTTACTGAGCAAGGGGATCTGATCACCGTAGCCGGTGATGGCTACCGACAGCCCGGCCAGTTTTGCCGGAGTCTTTTTCAAAGCCGGGCTGATCCGAACCAGGCTGAAGTCATAGATCAGATCCTTTTTTGAGAGGGCCATACCGCTGACAAAGGCGGCCAGCTTTTCCGGCGGCTCTGCCCTGGTGATCACCAGTCCGTCCCGCACCGATTCAAACAGGGTGTTGCCCTGCTGGTCAAGCCAGATATCATTATCAACAAAAGGATACAGGTTGTTGCGCAGCTTCAGGGCCGGTTGCCCTTCCGGTGTCTTTTCCTCGCCCAGTACGCTGATTTTTACCTCTTTAACTGCCATCTCTTCAGGATCAAAGCTGAATACCCGCAGGGTTTTTCCTGCTGGCGTTGCTTTAAAGAGCGGTACCAGGTTCAAGACCGGGCCAGGGAACAGTTCAGTCTTGGTCTTCAGGGTTTTCAGGCTGCTTTTCCCATCCGCCTCCCGTTTGATCTGCAGTCCACCAGTGATCATCTTTCCGCTCAGGCGGGATTTGCTGCCGTTGATGGTCTGTTCTACTGCCATCGTCTTCAAAGCCAGATTCGGTCCAACCTGATAGATCTCACGGGAGCTGGACTCTTTGGTAAAGCCCATCACCTTCATCCGGACACTGCCATCACCTTCTATCCGATAGCCGCCTTCCGGTAGCGATGTGGTCAGTAGCCGGTAAAACCCGACCTGCTCAGCATCGATCAGGATGGCAAACCAGACTTCGCCTAAAGG
>DAIQQT010000116.1:7024-7569 GCA_036786685.1 Trichlorobacter sp. | reverse complement strand
GGGCCACCTTCAGGATCAGACCAATAAAATGCAACCGTTAAATCCCAAGCCGCTTCATCTTCTCAACCAGAGTAGTCCGGTTCAGCCCCAGCAGGGCAGCTGCCCTGGCCTTTACCCCGTTGGACATCTGCAGCGCCTTGGCAATCATCTTTCGTTCCAGCTCTTCAATGGCAGCCGGCATATCAATGCCTTCCGGTGACAGATCCAGACAGACACCCTTGGGAGGACAGGAAGCCTCCGTGATCTCAGAGGGCAGATCATCCGGCCCAATGGCATCCTGCTCAGTCAACGCCACCAGACGTTCCACCACGTTTTCCAGTTCGCGTACATTGCCGGGCCAACGGTACCGCTCCAGGGCATCAAGGGCCGGTTTACTGAGGGTCATCAGCGGACGCCCCATCAGATGGCAGAACTTGTCCAGGAAATGACTGACCAGCGGCAGCAGGTCTTCACGCCGTTCACGCAGGGGCGGCAACTGCAGTGGAATAACATTCAGGCGATAGAACAGATCCTCGCGAAAACTGCCCTGACGGACCTGTTCTTCA
>DAIQQT010000116.1:0-7014 GCA_036786685.1 Trichlorobacter sp. | reverse complement strand
GGCGCCGAAGTCGTTGGTGATCATTACCACAGCATCGGCATTGGTGGCGGAGATTACCCGCACATTCAGCTTGATCGGCTTGGTGGAACCAACCCGTTCCACTTCCTGCTCCTGCAGTACCCGCAACAGCTTGGATTGCAGGTGCATCGGCATGGTGCCGATCTCGTCCAGAAAGATGGTGCCGTGGTTGGCAGCCTCAAACTTGCCGATCTTGTCCCGCACCGCACCGGTAAAGGCCCCCTTGGTATGACCGAACAGTTCACTTTCCAGCAGGGTTTCCGGGATAGCGCCGCAGTTAACCGCTACAAAGGCATGTCCCTTGCGACGACCATTGTGGTGCAGCGCCTTGGCCACCAGCTCTTTACCGGTGCCGGATTCACCGAATATCAGCACCGTTGAATCAGTCTTGACGATCCGCTGCATCCGTTCAAACAGCCGCTGCATGGCAGCAGAGCCACCAATAATGCTGCTGAACTGAAAACGTTCCTGCAACTGTTTACGCAGATAAACGTTTTCTGACAGCAGACGCTGTTTTTCACGGGCCTTGGCAATGACAATCTTTAACTCTTCAAAGTTAACCGGCTTGGTTATGTAATCAAAGGCCCCTTCCTTCATGGCCTGTACAGCTGTTTCTGCCGAGGCATGGCCGGTAATCACCACCACCTCAAGTTCAGGAGCAACCTGACGGATTTCCTGCAGGATCTCAATGCCGTTTTTATCAGGTAGAAACAGATCAACCAGCACCAGATCAGCCCGGCCTTCATGGACCAGCGCCACTCCCTCTGCGCCATTGGCTGCAGAAAATGGTGCAAACCCGGCCTTTCTCAGCAGCAGTTCAATCACCTGCCGACCAGGTTCATCATCATCAATGATAAGAATTCGTGTCAATTCACTCATGCCTGGCATTCCACCCGCACCTGTTTAGTTTCAGCACTATGGCACACTCATCCAAGCTGCTGCAATGATTTCATACTTTACCCAACGCTAATTTATGCTAAGCTGAAACTGATTACAGGGAGCAATCATGAGCGATCAGCCCACACAAACACAGGAAAGCAAGCCGGACGGCCAGCGTTTTTACCACGCACAGACCGGCTATCAACTTATCCTGAGCCTTTCCAAGGATGAGATGGAATGCCGCGCCCACCTTGAAGTGAAGGCAGATGGCACTCCGCCAACCAGGGATGAGCTGTTGGCCTATCTGGCCGCAGATGGTATCAGCATCGGGATTGATGAAGAAGCCATACCGCTCTTGCTGCGTGACGCACGTCCTGGCAAAAGTGCCAACGGGTTACTGGCAGTGGGCATACAGCCGATACTGGGTGACGATGGCAAACTTGCGTTCAGTTTTGATACTTCTGATCAGCCACCTGAAGAAACAGCAGTTGATGAAGATCCAGAAAAGCGCCAGATCGACTTCAGGGCGGTGCAAAAGTTTATCAATGTAGATGCAGACCAGGAAATCGGCCGGATACTGCCTCCCACCAATGGCACTCCCGGCAGAACCGTGCGTGGCAAGCCGGTGCCTTCAGAACCGGGAAAGGTTCTGGTCCTGAAACTTGGACAAAATGTCCGTTCTGGCGGTGCTAGCAATGAGATCCTGTTTGCCGAGATCCATGGCCGGGTCAAGCAGGAAGGCGACACCATCCATGTGGTTGAAGAATATGTGGTGGATGGCGATGTTGACTTCAGTGTCGGTAACATCCGCTTTAACGGGTATGTTGAGGTGAGGGGTGATGTGCTGGACGGGTTCCAGGTAAGCGCCAGCAAAGGTCTGAAGATCACCGGCAACGTGGGGGCCTGTCGTCTGATCTCACACGGCAATATTGAATTTTGCGGCATGGATGGTCAGGGCCAGGGTAAGGGCAGCATCCTCTGTGGTGGTACTATTACCGCCCATTTTATTCATGACAGCAGCGTTGAGTGCTGGGGAAACATGCTGGTTGATGTTGAGCTGCGCAACTGTAGTGTTCACTGCCGTGGCAGCCTGATCACAGGCGTACTGGCAGGCGGTGACTGTGTGACCCTGGCAGGACTTGAGGCTAAAAAACTTGGGGCACCATCTGCCGTAAAGACCGTTGTGCATAGTGGCGTGGACTACCACGACCTTGACCGGATGCATATCCTGTTAGAACAACTTGAAGCCTTGCAGGAACAGATTGCAAAGACCAAAGATATGCAGGAAATGACAGCTCTGACCGAGAAAAAACAACAGCTGGGCAGAGTCATTATTGATGTCAGATCCCACCGTCCAGCCGGATCAAATCCAAAGATCAATATCAAGGATCGGATCCATGAAGGGGTAACCATCTATCTGGGAGATGCGGTTGAGGAGTTTTCTGCAGAGCTATCCGGCCCGATCAGCCTGATTGAGAACAGCCGTGATGGCGGATTACGCCGACTGTCCCTGAGTAGTCTGGATATTCAGGCCAGTGATCTTGAAAAGGCCTGGCTTGAAAATGATGAACAAGAACGTCAGGAACGGCTTAAGCAAGAGGCTGCTGAGCGAGAGGCTGCAGAAGCAGAGGCCCGAAAAGCCCTTGATGAAGCTGACCAGGCAGAGCCTGCTGCAGAACCGCCTGCGTCTGACTAATCAGCCACCGCGCTGATCGCCTTTTTCAGTCCTTCCATAAGAAATTCCAGTTCACCTGCTGTAATAGCCAAGGGAGGAAACAGTACCACCGTATTCCCCAGCGGACGGGAAAAGATCCCGTGCCTGCGGGCTTCCTGACAGACCTTGATACCCCGTTTTTCCTCCCAGGGGTACGCTGTTTTTGTCGCCTTATCCTGCACCAGCTCAATTCCGGCTGCCAGACCACATTGACGCAGATTGCCAACGTGGGGATGGCCATCCAACTGCTGTAGCAAACTCGTTAACTGTTTACTACGCTGTTGCACTGACTCCAACAGCCCGGTTTCTTCAAACAGCTCCAGACTGCGCAATGCAACAGCACAGGCCAGCGGATTACCGGTAAAGGTATGGCCATGAAAGAAGGTCTTCAACTCGGCATAATTACCCAGAAACGCCTGATAGATCTCTTCGGTTGCCAGGGTGGCAGCCAGCGGCAGATAACCGGCACAAAGCCCTTTTGAGATTGCCATGATATCCGGTGTCACCCCCTCCTGTTGACAGGCAAACATACTGCCGGTACGCCCGAAACCGGTGGCCACCTCATCGGTGATCAACAGCACACCGTAACGATCACACAGCTGTCGCACCCTCTTCAGGTACCCGGCAGGGTGTACCAGCATCCCGCCCGCTCCTTGCAGCAGCGGCTCCATCATCATTCCAGCCAGTTGTTCTCTATGTTCAACTATCAACTGCTCCAGCGCATCCAGACAGGCCATGCCACAGGTTGCCGGATCATTCTTACCCATGGGACAGCGGTAGCAATAGGGAGCAGGAGCCTCAATAGTTGAGAACAGCAGCGGCTTGAAGGTGTCATGATAGATCGAGATCCCGCCAACACTCATAGAGCCGATGGTGTCACCGTGGTAGGCATGCTGCAGCCGCAGGAACCTGCTCCGTTGCGGTTCTCCCTTGTGACAGTGATATTGATAGGCCATCTTCAGCCCCACTTCTACTGCCGTGGAACCGTTATCGGAATAAAAGACCTTGCTCAACCCGGCCGGTGCTATCTCAATCAACCGCTTTGCCAGCAGGATTGACTGCTCACCTGCCAGACCCAGCAGGGTTGAATGTTCAAGCCTCGCAGCCTGATCAGCCAGCGCCTTGTTCAAGGCAGGATGACTGTGCCCATGCACGTTGGTCCACATGGAAGCAACGCCATCAAGATAGCGGTTGCCATCGGAATCAATCAGCCAACTCCCCTCACCCGCCACAATCACAATCTGATCATCTGCCAGCCAGTCCTGCATCTGGGTAAAGGGATGCCAGACATACTGCTTGTCCCAGGCCTGAAGTTGGGCTGTTGGTGCACTTACGGTATTTTTCATGGTATTTGTCCCTGACCTTCACTTGCGAATCTACATAGGTATGCTATAAGCAGCATTATGTAAGACCTGCTTTGTCCACTAGCAGGCTTTGAAGAAAATCACATTTTATGGGAGATTTCTGTGCGTCTGGTAGCAATTTTATGCATCGTGGTCACCGTTTCCTTCTCTCACATACTATTGGCAAATGCCGGGACGCCTTCCGGCATTATCAAAGATTTTCAGTTTATCCAGAACGGCCGGGTTATCCAATCAAATTCTGGAGTAGTAACGCTTTCCCGCAGTGCATTCTCAATCCGTTATCGCGGTAAAGGAACAGCACCGTCGGTCTACGCCAGCTTAAACCCGAAGATCAATACACAGGTCACAGAGTTGCATGATCCCATCGTATCTTTTGCCGGAACAGGGGCAGCCGCCTACCCGTCGCAGCTCTATGTGGACAACGATGCCCTTGACCTGTATCAAGGCTGGTCAGCAGCCTTTGACAAGGCATGGGGAACTGTCCAGGGTGACACCGTCCAGACAGCGTATGCAACTCTCAGGAACAGTCTTACTACCGAGCCCACCATTATCATGTCCGGCCGGAACTACTCAAATTTTGAGCAGCAGGCAGATGGCAGCTATCTATTTACCGTAAACCGGATTAATGACAGTTTTCCTCCTTTTACCGACGTAACAACATTGCATCTAATACTGTTTGTCGATGACAGCACCTCCACCCGTGACGCCAGTGTTTACTTGCTGAACTGGTCACCACTGGTTATTACATTTTCAGGCAGGTAACTCCCGTTTCCACCTAATCAGTTGCGTGAGCACCCCGGTGCCACAATACAATTTTCCCCGGAGAAAAACATGTTAAAGAAGAAAACTGACGACATCGCCCAAGACAAGTTGAAGGCCATGATGGAGATGGCAGCCCTGGTCAACTCATCATATGAACGTTCCGTGATCATGGACCACGCCGTGAAATCAGTCTGTCGCCTGACAGGTGCAGAAGCCGGCAGTCTGCTACTGCTGGACGAGTTTACCGGACATCTGGATTTTGAAGTCGTAACCGGCGGCAAAGAGGAACTGCTGCCGTTTTTCCGAGTACCCAAAGGCCAGGGCATTGCCGGCTGGGTTGCCCAGAATGACCTGCCGATCATTGTACCGGATGTTCAGGCAGATGAACGTTTCTTCAAGTTTACCGACAAAGAACTTGGATTTACCACCCGTGACATGATTGCCGTACCACTGCGGGTTAATGGCGCAGTGATCGGGGTATTACAGGCGATCAACAAAAACTCCGGCGCATTCAGCCATGATGACCTTAAACTGGCCATGGCATTTGCCAACCAGATCGCCCCGGTAATCAACCGCACTGAGAAGGAGCAACCCTGTCCATCAACCGCCAACATATAATCCAATTCCTAATCAAGAATGCTATCAAAGTTGCAAGGATTGAGGCGACGAAGGCGCACAGATAGTACGTTGAGGAGCCGAAGACAAGATAACAAAGAGAGCGCCTTGAGTTGGAATTGGAATAAAGCCTCTTGACTCTCAGCGGGCTGATTAGGTATAGTCTCAAAACTTTGCCAGAGTGGTGAAATGGTAGACACAGCAGACTCAAAATCTGCCGAGGGCAACCTCATGCCGGTTCGAGTCCGGCCTCTGGTACCACATAAGCAATCTGCATCAGCCGATGCCCCAAAAGCCCTTGACAACCCAAGGGCTTTTCTCTTTACTGATTTATAATCAAAAGCCGTTACCAGACTTACTGGAGTTCCAATATGCAAACATGTGCATTGTCGCATATTCAGTATCTGGACCTTTGTTGGCAGTAGCAGTCACTACGCGCTTTTATTGTTTCTGCAATCCGGTGCTCCACCATCAACTCAGTGTGTTACGGGTACTCGACTATGCCAGCCAAAAAACTACTCGGAGAAATACTGGTTAACAAAGGTATCCTCTCACCGGTGACGGTTGAGCGCATGAGCAAGCTGGCCAGTGAGGAAAAAAAGCGCTTTGGCTGGTTCCTTGAAGACAGAGGACTTATTACCGGAAATGAACTTTCTGAGGCACTGGCAGAACAGTTTAATATCAAACACCTGCCCAATATCGCACAATACAGCTATTCCAAACAGCTTCTTGCATTGATTACGCCTGAGACGGCACTTGAATTCAACCTGTTTCCGCTACGCCAGGAAGGTAACAACCTTTTATTGGCAGTAACAGACCCCACCGACATGAAGATGGCAAACAACATTGCCAAGAATCAGGGAATGACAATCATCCCGGCGGTGGTGTCCCGGAAGGAGTTCTTTGCTGCTTTTTGCAAACACTACCTTGGCCGTGAGATCCAGAAACCAAAAGAAAAAACCGTTCTCATTGCAGATGATGACAAGCTGACGCGGGAGATGTTGAAGGAGATTTTGACTAACAACGGTTTTCGGGTACTACTGGCCGCTGACGGCATGGAGGCCTACAAGGAGATCGTTGCCAGCCGCCCTCAGGTTGTGCTTACAGATAAAGTTATGCCCAATTTTGATGGATTTCAGTTGATCAAGCTGGTCAAGGCGATTCATGATCTCAGATCAATTCCGGTCATCCTGATTAGCGATAAAACAACCGACGAAGATGAGGCCAGGCTCTTTGAGCTGGGGTTCTTCGATTTCATGAGCAAACCGATCAAGGCGGTCACCCTGGTTTCAAGGGTCAAACGGGCCATGAGCGTATTCGGGGATACAACCGAATCCTGATTCCTGATCCTGCATTAAAAACCAGCTATCACTTATCTGCAACAGTTCTCGCACCGGCTGACATCAACCGCCTGCAGCTCCGTTCCACACACTGCGCAGGCATTCAGCCACTCAGGATGCCCGGCTGCAACCGCCCGTGCCCGGGCCTCCAGACGTTTCACCTCTGCCTCCATCTCATCATTATACTGGCATTCAAACATGCTGATTACCCCAGTTTGGCTTGCACGCTGTTGATCTTGTCTTCCATGGTCTGTTCCCGATCAGTGCGGGTCCCCATCTTGATGGTGGTGGTAATACGGGGGGCACCCATCTGATGCACCAC
>DAIQQT010000115.1:0-7583 GCA_036786685.1 Trichlorobacter sp. | reverse complement strand
CTGCTCAGCAGCCGTAGCGATCTGACTGACCTGCATGGTCACATCATTCACCTGCTCCAGAATCTGCTGCAAAGAGGTCTCAAGCTGGGCAGCCTCAGCAGCCCCTTTTTCCGTCCCCTTGACCCCTTCCTCCATTGAAGTAATCGCCACCTTGGTTTCCTGCTGGATAGTACGGATCATATCACTGATCTCTTTGGTGGCCTTGGTGGTACGCTCTGCCAGGGCACGCACTTCATCGGCAACCACCGCAAACCCGCGTCCCATCTCACCGGCCCGGGCTGCCTCAATGGCAGCGTTCAGGGCCAGCAGGTTGGTCTGATCAGCAATATCCTCAATGGTGCCTACAATGGCGCCAATCTGCTCGGAACGCTCACCCAGGTTCGATACAATCTTGGCATTTTCTTTGGTATGCTCACCACGGGTACGAATACCATCCACCGTATGCTTCACGATTGCAAAACCGCTTTCTGTTGTGGCTGCAGCAACACCGGCGCTGTCAGCAGCGGCATGGCAGTTACGGGCGATATCGCTGCTGGTGGCAGCCATCTCTTCACTGGCAGTGGCAACCGTACCGGTCTGGGCAGCCACTTCTTCAGCACCGGTGGCGATCTGCTCTGAAGTACTGTGCAGCTGGGTAGAGGCAGAGGCGATACCGGCCGAAATTTCTACGGTCTGGCCAACCAGGGTACGCAGGCTCTGAAGCATGTGGGACATGGCAGCCTCAAGCTGGCCCACTTCATCTTTTGAATTGACGGTTACCTGCGCTGTCAGATCGCCATCAGCAAGGCGCTCGGCAACCTTCACCGAGGCGGATAAGGGAGCCGTTATCATACGGGAAATAAACAAGCCAAGTACCACTGCCAGGACAACGGCAACAATGATTGTAGCGATCATCAGCTTGGCTGCAAAAGATGCAGTCTGGTCGGCGTGCTCGGCTGATAACTTTGCCTGCTTCTTCTTTGAATCAACCAGCTGATTGATAATCTCCTGTTCATGCATGGCAGCCTTAAAGGCATCACCATGCATCAAGGCCTTTGCTTCAGCATCTTTACCAGCAGCGTCTAGTTCGAGAATCTTGTCAATAAAGCCACCATAGACCTTGCGTGATTCCTTAAACTCGTTAAACGCCTTTTTGCCTTCCTCAGTCAAAAGCGTTTTTTCGACCTTTTCAGCATGTTCCGTCATATCCTGGCGCAGTTTTTTGATGTTATCTGCATACTTCTGACGCTCAGCCGGATCAGTGGATTCTACAACGTCACGCAAGTTGATCCGGGCCCGCTGGAAATCCACAGAAATCGCCCCCAGATCCCCCAAAGGCACGGTCATCTTTTCATACATCACGGTGCCATCATGATCTATTTCATAAATCTTCATAATACCAATCACACCGACTACTGCGGCAATAAGGGCAACCAGCACAAAACCGGAAACTAGTTTGACGCCTACTTTCAGATCTTTAAATCATTGCATGGAGAACCTCCTGTTATCCATATTTTTATCATTCGTTAAGCTACAAACCGGCATCTCTAACCGTCCGAAAAGCAGTGCCAGACTACCTTGATGAGCAGTATACAATTATTCTGTTTTGTCACAATAGGGTGATCACCCTAGTTCTACAGTAGATTGAGATTATTTTTTTCAAATAAACAACACCTATCAGATCAGCCAAACCGTTTAAGCGTGGTATCCAGCCTGGCAGATACCATCTCAAGCCGTATCAGGTCCTCAAGCTTGATCGCCTGTTGTTCCTTTTTACTCAGCTGAATCCCCTCCTCCTCCAGAAGATCTTCAAATGCCACCATTGCACGTCGCCGAAAACGGTCATCAGTAACTAACCGCCCTAAAAACTGTTCCACCGCTTCCTGTGACATACCAACCTCCTTTGCGGGTATCCACTGTACCATTCAGGAACAGTAGTAAGGTATTTGAACAGATAGTTGCAGTCAGCATGCCAAAGATATAATCACGTAATTTAAGCTAGTTACAAAACAAAAAGGCTCCACACTGTACCCATAGGGAACAATGTGGAGCCAGAAGGAACACTTTTCAGGGTAATGAGGGGGTCAGGTCCGGTAAAAATTCTTCCGTGCAATCCCCAGCAGTTTGGCAGCTTGGGATTTATTACCACCGCAGCGCTCCAGGGTAATAGTCAGGATCTGATCGGTCAGGGCTGCAAGGGAAAGCTGTTCAGCAGGCAGGGTCAGCGTATAGATGGCAGATCCGGCAACAGCCCCTTCGCAGACTCCAGCAGGCGATGCAGATGCCAGCCCCAGATGTTCCGGGCGGATCAATTCGCCATCAGTAAGGATGGCAGCCCGCTCAAGGCAGTTCCGCAGCTCCCGCACATTACCGGGCCAGGGGTAGACCAGCATAGCCTCCATGGCCTTCTGAGAGATACCGGGCAATGCCTTACCCAGGTGCTGACGCAGTTCAGCCAAGGCGTGTTCGCACAACAGCGGTATATCATCCCGACGCTCCCGCAGTGGTGGAATGGTCAATGGAAAGACATTGATCCGGTGATACAGGTCCTCTCTGAAGCGTCCGGCTGCCACCTGTTCCGCCAGATTACGGTTGGTGGCAACAATCACCCGGCATTCCGCCGGACAACAGGTGTTACTACCGACCTTTTCGTAGACCCGTTCCTGCAGCACCCGCAGCAGCTTGGCCTGCAGGGGCAGCGGCATATCTCCGATCTCATCCAGTAGAATGGTACCGCCCTTTGCGCTGCTGAATTTCCCTTCACGATCACGGTCAGCACCGGTAAAGGCACCCCGTACATGACCAAACAGCTCACTTTCCAGCAGATGCTCCGGCACGGCCGCGCAGTTTACCGCCACAAACCGGTTGGGCTGGGCATCACTGGCAAAATGAATTGCCCGTGCCAGAACCTCTTTGCCAACACCACTTTCACCATAGATCGCCACGGTGGTAGCCCGTGCCGCAGCGACCCGTTCAGCCAGCAACAGGGTCTGCTTCATGGCCGGACTGACGGTTGCGATACTCTGGAAGGTATAGCGTTCCTTGAGCAGCTCCCGGATCTGCCTGTTTTCCTGCACCACCCGCTGGTAATCAAGGGCCTGCTGCAGGGTAATTTTCAGAAGATCCGGATTGAACGGTTTTTCCAGATAGTCGTAAGCGCCTTGCCTGATCGCCTCTACCGCACCGCTGATGCTACTTTCTGCGGTTATTGCAATAAACGGTAAGGCTGGAAAACGCTTCAACACCTGTTCCAACAGCTCCCTGCCGTCCATAACCGGCATCACCATATCCGAAAGCACCAGATCAAACGGTTGCTGTTCAAGCAGTTGCAACGCTTCACGTCCATTTGAGGCGGTCACCGGACAGCAGCCCTCCTGCTGCAGGATCGTCTCCAGCATGGTCAATGACAACGGGTCATCATCAACAACCAGTATGACCGGCTTCTTTTTCATACAGCAACTCCGCTAGCGAAATCGTCCAGCCTTGCCAGGTTACCCTGCAGGTAAACTGCATTGACCCTGCAGGTATCCAGCAGCCGTTCTGCCGTACAGCCACCATCCAGCTGCAGCACCTGGAAATCAGCCTGCATACCGGTCTCCAATGCACCAATATGTCCGGCCAGTCCGATCCCGGCCGCACCGCCACGGGTTGCCATCACCAGCAGTTCCTCCGGGCTCAGCGCCCCTTTATAGCAATCAAGGGCAAAACGGATCTCATCCCATAGGGACAGCGAATCATTACTGGCCAAAGAATCGGTGCCCAGACAGAGTGGCATACCCAGCTTTTTAAAAAGCTGCACCGGAGCCGTGCCAACGGCAAGACGCTCATTACTGCGTGGACAGAGGCAGAGGGCAACGCCACGCTCCTTCAGCAGGGCTGCATCTGCCGGGGTCAGCTGCACCCCGTGCACTGCCAGGGTTGCCGGCCCCAACAGGCCGCCCTCATCAAAAAAGCGGGCCGGTGTGGTCCTGCGTGGTGCCGGTAGATAATCCTGCCAGCCAACCAGCGGATACATCTCTTCAGCCAGCGGACCAGAGGAATCGAACAGCAGATCAGACTCCTCGCGGGATTCTGCCAGGTGCAGCGAGAACGGCAGCTGCATCTGGTCTGCAGCAGCGGCAATATCCGGTAGCAGGTTACTGTGCAGGGTATAGGGGGCGTGGGGAGAAAGGCCCGGCAGTCGACCGCCGTTCACGGTCTTGCATGCCGCGACAGCCTTTGCTAATCGGGGTTCAAACAGCTGTCGATCCTGCCCGATCAGCTCCAGGTACAGCCGTCCGCCAATGGCAGTCCCTGCATAGGCTGACAACAGATCCGGCGAGGTAACGACATCACCGACAGCGGTGGTACCGGAGCGCAAGCAGGCCTTTATACCGGCCTTGAGCGAGACACGGGTCTCCTCAACCGGCACACCTCGCCTGACCTTGATCATCTGGATGATCCAGTCCACAAAGCCACGGGGATGATAATCAAGGCCATCCCGCAGGCGCCAGGCAGGAAAGTGGGTCAGCTCCAGGTGGGTGTGGGCATTCACCAGACCGGGCATGATGGCACATCCGGGAAACGCTGCAGCTGGCTGGCCATAACGGGCGATCAGGTCATCTGCCCTGCCGGTTTCCAAGACATGACCATCCTTGACCGCCAGACCACCACCTGCAACAGGCGGCTGCCCCGGGTTGTAGAGCCAGGAAGCGGTATAGAGGGAAATACGATCCATGACAGCAAGAGTACCACGGATTTCAAAATAGAAAAGCCCCTGATTGCATATCAGGGGCTGGTATGGAACACCACCGTAGCAGGACTATGTTACTGGTTGATCTGTTGCAGCAGCCCCTGAATCTCCGGCTGCTGGACAATCTCACACTGTTCGGCCAGCACCGACACCAGAATATCATCGGTGGTGAGCGGATTGGCAAGAACACTACGTAGCACAGTAATCTCTTCACCATAACAGGCCAGACGAAGCCGGGTACGGGACACGAAGGTTTTGCCCGCCTCACGCTGATATTTTTGCAACAGCTGGCAGACCTGATCCAGCAAGGCATTCACCCTGGCCTGCTCCGCCGCCGGTGCAGTTGCCAGGTGCTGTTGAGTCGCTGCCGGACAGCAGCGGTAGGTCAGGATATTCAGTTCCGGCTCGCTGGTCAGTTCAAAATCAGGATGTTGACGAATCAGACCGGCAAAGGTCCGGGCCCGTTCAATCCCCAGGTCAATCAACAGTTCATAGCCTTTACGCCCCATGATTGAAAGACCGCCATGCACCAGCAGCGCCTTGCCCGGACGGGAGCCTTCCAGGGTATGACTGCCCAGATCTTTGGAACCATGGCGCAGGATGTAAGCTGCATGATGTTCAATGGCTGAGACGGCGGTAGGATCTTTGAAGACCACCATCCCGGCCCCCATCGGCACATAGAGCTGCTTGTGGGCATCGATGGTGACCGAATCAGCCCGATCAATCCCGGCCAACAGATGCCGGTGGGTTTCAGAAAACAGGGTTGGCCCGCCCCAGGCAGCGTCCACATGGAAATGACAGCCCAGCTCCCGGGCAAAATCAGCCATCGCCTCCAGCGGATCTATGTTGCCGGTCTCAGTTGTCCCGGCAATCCCCACCAATGCCAGTGGCCGGATATTCTGATCCTGCAGACGCCGGCACTCCTGACGCAGTGCCTTCAGGTCGATCCGGTTGTTCTCAGCGGTCTTCACTTTCACCAGATTATCACGGCCGATCCCCAGCAGGTCGGCAGCCTTACCCAGCGAGTAGTGCCCACGTTCGGAAACAAGCACCGCGACGCCGTCAATCCCCTTATGCCGCAATGCCTTGGCCAACCCCTCCTGGGCAATACCACGAAACCCGGCTTCCGGCGCAAAGAAGCGGTTGCGGGCCACCCAGAGTGCCGTGGTGTTGGCAATGGTGCCGCCGGAACAGAAGGTGCCCAGGGCTGCCTGACTGTTGTGGATCCAAGGGGGGTAGAACGCATCCGGACAACGGTAGATCAGGTGGTGCAACATGGCCAGCACCTGACGTTCCAGCGGGGTAAAGGCCTTGGAGGTCTCCACCTTGACCAGATTCTGGTTCAGGGCGGTCATCAGGCGGGTCAAGGGCAGCATGAAGTAGGGCAAGGCCGAGGTCATATGCCCCACAAAACCGGGGGCTGCCGTGTGGACCGACTGGGCCACCAGATTTTCTTTAACAAATTCGGTGTAATCAGAGACGTAGGTCGGTTCTTCTGGGATTGCAAAGTTGGAGAAGCTGGCTTCGATCTCTTCCAGCGGCCGCTCCATGGCCACAATATGATTTTGCAGAAAACCGGCCACATCATCGGTAATCGCCCTGTCCACCGAGCCAAGGGTTGAATCCGGGGCCTCCGGCACCGTAAAAATCCGGTAAAGGGTTTCCAGGTTGGCTCGCGCTCTGGTGGGCATTACAGGTCTCCCCCCAGCACTGTATTGTCGATCAGCCGGGTGGAACCAATCTTGACCGCCAGGGCAAACAGGGTGTCAGCCGTGGCTGTTGCAGCAGGCTGCAGGGTTGTACTGTTCCGCAGCTCCAGGTAATCAATGGATGTCTCCGGCACCGCAGTAATGATCATGCGGGCCTCACCGAGCAAACGGTCAACCGAGGTTTCTCCAGCCCTGAACAGCTCCCGTACCTTCTGGATTGCCTTGCTCAGGCAGAGCGCCTTTTGGCGCTGTTCCGGCGACAGGTAGCTGTTGCGGGAGGACATGGCCAGACCATCCGGTTCCCGTACAATCGGCATACCGATGATCTCCACCGGCAGATTCAGGTCAAGGGTCATCTGACGGATGACCGCCAACTGTTGAAAATCCTTGTTGCCGAACAGGGCACAATCAGGCTGGACGATACCGAACAGTTTGGTCACCACCACCGCAACGCCATCAAAATGACCGGGGCGGCTGGCACCGCAGAGCGGTTTGGTCAGTGGACCAAGGGAAACCGTGGTCTGGAAACCGGGGGGATACATACCTGCGGCTGTAGGAGCAAAGATCAGATCGACACCGCAGGCTTCTGCCAGGGCACAATCCCCCTCAAGGTTGCGGGGGTAGCTGTCCAGGTCTTCATTGATGCCAAACTGGGTTGGATTAACAAAAATGGAGAGCACCAGAATATCCCCCCGCTTGCGTCCTTCCCGCAGCAGGGAGGCATGCCCCTCATGCAGAAAACCCATGGTGGGTACAAAGGCGATCCGCTTGCCCTGTCGCTTCAGCCCCAAAACCGTCTGCTGCATTTCCTGCACATCATGGATCAGTTTCACGAGAACGAGTGCTCCTCAGTCGGGAAGGTACCATCCTTTACTTCTGACACATACTGTCGTGCCGCCTCCGTAATCAGCGGGGCAAGATCAGCATAACGCTTGACAAACTTGGGGGAGTATTTCTCGCACAACCCCAGAATATCATGAATGACCAGCACCTGACCATCGCAGGCCGGACCTGCGCCGATACCGATGGTGGGGATCTCCAGCATCTCGGTAATCCGGGCAGCCAGCTTGGCCGGAATCCCCTCCAGCACCACAGCAAAGGCGCCGGCCTCCTGCACGGCATGGGCATCCTCCAGAATCCGTTCAGCCTGATCCTTGCGGCCC
>DAIQQT010000114.1:0-7622 GCA_036786685.1 Trichlorobacter sp. | reverse complement strand
GTAGTGGATGCGCCCGATGCGGGATGTTTCCATTTGAATTCCTTTGCCTTTCAAGGCGTATTACGGTTAAATGTCTGACGGCGACGGTGCCACCAGATGTAGCATGCCACCAGACCACAACTGGCAAGCACAACCCAGAGCAGGGCACGATGGGACCAGGCAACCACCAGTTCCTGATTCTGGCCGATGGCGTAGCCGATCCAGGTCAGGATGCTGCACCAGATGCCTGCTCCAAGCAGGGTGTAGAGGGAAAAGCGCAGGTGATTCATGCCCGCTACGCCAGCCGGGATAGAAATCAGGTGCCGGACTACCGGTAATAGTCGACCGATAAAGGTTGATATCTCACCGTGCTGCAGAAAAAAAGCCTCAACCCGCTGAAATTTATCCGGCGGAATCAGCACATAGCGACCATATTTAAGAATCAGGGGGCGGCCCAGATAGTGGGCGGCAAAGTAGTTGGCATAGGCACCGGCCAGGCTGCCAAAGGCTCCGGCAAGGATGGCTGGCAGCCAGTCCATCCGCCCCTGGTGGATCAAATAACCAGCCGGGGGCATCACCAGTTCGCTGGGGACTGGAATGATCGAGCTTTCCATAGCCATCAGCAGAAAGATGCCGGGGTAGCCCATGGCGCCGATTGTTTCAAGCAGCCAGTGTATCATTGTATGCAGCATGACGTTCCTTTAGGGGGCAAAATGCTTTTCTTTATACCTTAAAAAAACGGGCGATACAACCGCCCCCATGAAAGGAGCCAGTTGATGAGTATCAGGCTTATTGTGTTTCTGCTTATTACGCCACTGCTGTTTGGAGGTTGCGCTGCCTACCGGAATATGAATCGCCAGGAAAACTGCGACAAGATGATCAAGGACTACAGCCGCATGATCCGCTGGAATGAGGCTGAAAAGGTCGGCATGGCCTTTGTACTTCCCAACCAGCGTGCTGTTTTTAATAAGACAGCCGAGTCAATCCGCCGCCGTGGCGTCTCCATGGTGGATTACCGGATCCTTGCTAAAGACTGCAGTGCTGAAAAGAAAAAGGCCGAAGCCACGGTTGAGTTTGACTATTTTATCCTGCCTGACAACCGGTTGAAAACCATCACTGATCATCAAACCTGGATCTTTCTGGAGGAAAATCCTCAGGATCCTGATGCTGGCGAAGGCTGGAAGATAACCTCTCCCCTGCCTGAGTTCAAGTAACCTCGGCAATGGCAGGTCTGTCAGCACAGGTTGCCACATTTCTTGAGTTTCTGGCAACACAGCGTAATGCCTCGCCCCATACCATTGCCGCGTACCGTAATGATCTTGGCGGGTTTACCCTGTTTGTCTGTCAGGAGTATGGTGAGGACAGTGACGCAGCAAGCGTTGATCACCTGCTGCTACGGCGCTATCTGGCCCGTCTTGGCAGCACCAGTGAGCTTCGGCCAACCAGCTATGCGAAGAGCAGTATCGGGCGAAAACTGGCGGCTATCCGGGCCTTTTTCGCCTGGCTGGTGCGCACCGGACAGCTTGCGGTAAATCCAGCTGAACTGATTGCCACCCCCAAGCGCGAACAACGGCTCCCTTTTCACCTGAATATCGACCAGATGATGACCTTGCTCGAAGCTCCGCCACAGCAAGCCGGCGATGAACCGTGTAAAAACAGGGATACTGCCATCCTGGAGCTGCTCTACTCAAGCGGTTTGCGTGTCTCCGAGCTGACCGGTCTGACGATCGGGGATGTCGATTGTGCTGCCGGCATGGTACGCGTACTGGGCAAAGGCGGTAAGGAGCGGATTGTTCCGGTGGGGACAGCAGCTTTGACTGCCTTGAAACTGTACCTGACTGAACGGGGCTATCCAGACGACAAGTCGCCGCTTTTCCTTGGGAGCCGGGGGGGGCGGATCAACCGCAGGGCAGTTGTCGAGCTGGTAAAACGCTGGTCAAAAACAATCTCGACCTTCAAGTCCGTATCACCCCACACGCTGCGCCATACCTTTGCCACCCATCTGCTTGAGGCCGGTGCTGACCTGCGCTCTATTCAGGAGATGCTGGGACATGCATCCTTGTCAACCACCCAGAAATATACCCACGTGGGAATCGACCGGCTTCTGGAAGTGTATGACAAGGCCCACCCACGAGCCCATGAACAGGAAAGGGGAGGCGACCAGTAGTCACCTCCCCTTTGCGGAATCCTGCCATACAACGTCTTGTCAGGCAAGTTCAATAGTAATATTGGCCCCTTCTTCAACCTTCAGCTTGCGCTCAATACCAGGCCCGACAACCAGTGCATTGTCATACTGCATCTCAACGTCATTGATAATCATGACCGGGAAGATACCGCCGCTCCCTGTGCCAGTAGAAATCTTGAATTTCTTGCTGGTTTTACCGAAAAAGGTGCTGATATGCTTGGCCGTTGCCTGGCTGACGGCAACCATACCCAGCTGGTCAAAACTGCTGCTGACATCACCTTTCTGGAGATGGGCAATCCGCAACACCATTCCTTCAGTTCCACTGGTCGTTGGCGCAGCCACAACCGGCGCCTCGCCCGGCTTGGGGAGCATCTGCTCAAGCTTACGCAGGGCAAGGTTCAGGGTGATGTTCACCATGGAAGTGTTAACATTCTTTGAGCAAAGTACGCTGATAAAAGCACCGCCTAAAGGTCTGACAATCAGTCGGCCCTCAGAAAAACGCAGTTCCATGCTGGATACGGTTTGGGAAATCTGAAGCGCATGCAGACAGTCAAGAATGGTTCCGGCGGCGGTTTCCAGCTGTTTATTGTCCAGTATCAACGGGCAGGCTGCAGCAAGTATTTTCCCCTGGTCATTGTATACAGAGCTACCAATTACACCATCTATTGCGGTTATCTGTTGCAGGATAGTCTGCATGAACCCTACCTCCCCGGTACCAGAGCGGTTCTGATTTCAGCTTCAACGGCATCAAGCTTGTTACCGGCAGCCACCGCAACACCTAAATAATGCTGCTTTGAGTCGTACATCAAGAGATCAAAATGCTGGGTCTGCACCGCTGCAGACTTAAGTTCACCTAGCCCAAGAAAATCTCCCAGTGTATTGCCTGACTGGGCGAGAAAGAGGGCTTTTGCTGCTAATGCCTCAGCCTCCATGCTGTCGTCCTGAACCGGATGCCCCTGTTTATCCAGCAGCACGGCATAGGTAATGGCATCAATCTGCATGACCCTGGCGGCTGCTGCGCTCATGGTGCGCTGAGGGCTAGCCGGGTCTGGCGGGCGCGGTTCTTTACGGCGTTCACTGCTTGCAATCACATCCGCAAAAGATTCTTCTGGTACGGCTGCGTTGTTTTCCTCATCCATCCGGCGATGTGCTTCCAACAGCAGGAAGTTAAGGCTGCAGTGAATGGTGCAGACATTGGTAGTCATCTCCGGTGCCAGACTGAAGTTGCCACCCGGCCACTTGAGAATTTCGTAGATGGCATCCTCGCCACTGAATGAAGCCTGCTCAGCATGGATGATCTCGCCATCAACGAAATAGATAGCACCACGGTGGTCCAGGTACTCCACCGTAATACAGCCTGAATAGCGATTGTGTCCTTTAATCTGGATGACGTCGGCGAGCGAAAGACCGGCAATCTCACCCTGGAAGCCGCTAACTGCTTCTGCCATGAATGAACTCCCGTGTGGAATGTGCCCTGAATAGAAGAGCGGATATCATGAATTTGATATCCTACGCACTTTATTGCCTAAGCGCAAGGAGGAATTTTCCTGCTAAATGTGACACAGGGAAATAAAAAACCCCGCCGGTTTTCCGGCGGGGTTTTTTACAACTATTTAATAATTCAACTATTCGCAGAGGTCGATCTTTACATCCCAGTTCTTGACCTTCATGGTGCCGTTCTGGGCAAGATTGAGGTGCATCTTGAAGGCGCGATCCCACAGTTGCGGCTCGTGGCCAACACCCTTGGCGATACACTCTTTCTCAGCAATGTTTAGATACTCGGTCAGCTGATCCTTATAATCCGGGTGTGCACACTTCTCGATGATGCGCCGTGCGCGATCCTTGGGAGCCATACCACGAACGTCGGCCAGCCCCTGCTCGGTGATGACGCAGTCAAGGTCGTGCTCGGTGTGGTCAATATGTGAGCAGTGCGGAACCACGCAGGAGATACCGGTCGGGTCGGTCTTGGAAGGACGTGCCGACGGGGTGTGCATCATCTTCAGATAGCCGTTACGCAGGAAGTCACCGGAACCGCCGATACCGTTGATCATACGGGTACCACCAACCAGGGTGGAGTTTGCGTGTGCATAGATATCGATTTCAACCGGGGTGTTCATGGCGATACAGCCCAGACGGCGGATCGGCTCAGGTGCGTTGGAGATGGACAGCGGACGCAGGGTGCACTTGCCGAAGTACTTGTCCCAGTTTGCAAAGAAGCGAGGAAAGCCATCTTGCTCAGACAGAGACAGTGAACAGGCAGAAGCGGCATCACACTTGCCAGAATCCATCAGGTCAAGGATGGTATCCTGCAGAACTTCAGTGAACACCGTCAGGTTGGTGAAGGGGCCTTTTGCCAGACCGCCGATAACAGCGTTGGCAATGGAGCCCACGCCGGACTGGATCGGCAGCAGGTTCTTGGGCAGACGGCCAGCCTTCACTTCGAAGGTGAAGAAGTCGATGATGTGGTTAGCAATCGCCTCAGAGGTATCGTCCTGCTCAGCAAAGGCGCGGCCTTTGTCACGCAGCTTGGACTCAACAACGGCAATGATCTTGCTTGGGTCACAAGGGTAATAGGTGGTGCCAACGCGATCAGCAGTCTTCTGAATGTTGATTACCTGACGATTTGGTGGGTTGTCACAAACGATGATGTCGTGGATACCTTCAAAGGAAGGCTCACCGGTGTTTACTTCTACGATGACCTTATCGCAGATCGCCAGAATTTCACCAATAACACCGCAGGAGGTAGTGGGTACCAGGCCGCCGTCTTCAGTGATTGCCGAAACTTCAATAATGGCCAGATCAAGGCGACCGGTCTCGGAATCTTTAGTGTAGAAGCCGTAGCCCAGATCCTGGGCAAACAGGGACAGGTGCTTGTCCCCCATCCGGATGCGACCGGCGTTGATACCGGCAGCAATGTCTTTACCGGTCTGGTACGGCCAGCGACGGTCAATCATATCAAGTTGTGCCCAGCGGTTCTCGGTCTCTGCACCAACAGATGCACCGATAAACAGGTTGAACTTCAGCTTGCCCTGCAGATTGTTTTTCTCAACATGATCTGCCAGGGCGATAGGCATCACTTTAGGGTAGCCAGCCGGAGTAAAACCGGACCAACCCAGGTTCATGCCATCTTTGAAATACTCAATGCACTGCTCAGGGGTCTTCACCTTGTCCAGCAGGGCTTTACAACGAACGCGGTCTTGCAGGGTTCCGTACTCTGACATCTTACTACCTCCTGTTTTGTTTTTGTGTCTACACAGCGTCGAAGCATAGGCTCAACGGCGAATAAGCCTGACAAAATATCAATAAAACAAGCGTATTACAAAAATATTAACGCACTTACACTAAAGTAGAACCGGATTTTACTTAAGCGCGTTCCCAGAGTCAAGGCAATTTATTCAGTTTTTTGCATAACACTTTCATCAGGATAGATGACCTGCAGCAGGCAAAGCCCCTGGGGGGGAGCTGTGACACCACCACGTTGTCGGTCTGGTTCAGCCAGCAGGCTGGCAACATGTTCCGGCACAAAACGTCCTCGTCCCACATCCACCAGGGTACCGGCCATGATCCGCACCATATATTTCAAAAATCCGCCACCAGTGACATCAATAGTTACCAGAGCACCCTGACGGGTAATGCTGACCTCATCAATCCTGCGTCGGCTGGTCACTGCACTGCAGTTGGCGCCACGAAAGGCAGCAAAGTCATGTTCACCAATAAAATAGGCGGCTGCCCTTTGCATTGCCTGAAGGTCAAGCTGATCACGTACGTGCCATGAGGTGCGGCAATTGAGCGGACTTCGAACAGGGCTATTATAAATGGTGTAACGGTAGGTTTTGGAGCGCGCTCCGCCAATGGCACGAAAGTCGACTGGCACCTCTTCGGCGGACTGAATGGCAATATCTTGCGGCAGATGGGTATTAACGCCATCCACAAACGCCTTGAGCGGGATGGTTGATTCGGTACGAAATACAGCCGGCATAGCCACCGCATGCACCCCGGCATCAGTGCGACCAGATGACTGCACCCGTACCCGCTGCCCGGGGATCTTGGCCAAGGCCAGTTCAACGGTTTCCTGGATAGAGATGCCGTTGGTCTGTTCCTGCCAGCCGCAGTAGTTGGTGCCGTCGTATTGAATAATAAGCTTTACGGTTCGCATGTCTTCTATTTGCCACAGAGGGCACAGAGTTCACAGAGAAAAATGCACCAAAGGAAAGCCCCCGACCAAAGTTGGCGCGGGGGCTTAAAAAATGATGTGAGATGAAACGAGGATTTTTTCGTTTTGGGTCTGACAATCGAGGAATGACGCGGAGGCGTACTTAGCTGGTACTCCGCACAAGGCATTCCGACGATTGGCTGAGCCAGGGCGGAAAAAGACCGTTTCTATTTCTCCAGCAGGATGCGCAGCATACGACGCAGCGGCTCCGCAGCGCCCCACAGCAGCTGATCGCCGCAGGTAAAGGCCTGCACATACTCGGGCCCCATCTTCATCTTACGAACCCGGCCAACCGGCACAGTCAGGGTGCCGGATACGGCAGCGGGAGTCAGGCCGGCCAGGGAGTCGGCCTTGTTGTTGGGGATCAACTTGACCCACTGGTTGTCGTTGGCAATCAGCTGCTCAATCTCGGCCAGCGGCAGATCCTTCTTCAGCTTCATGGTAATGGCCTGGCTGTGGCAGCGCATTGCGCCGACCCGCACGCAGATACCATCCACAGGAATCGGGCTGGTGGTGCCCAGAATCTTGTTGGTCTCCTGGAACCCTTTCAGCTCTTCACGGCTCTGGCCATCCTCAACTTCACGGTCAATCCAGGGCAGCACGTTGCCTGCCAGCGGGAAACCGAACTCTTTGGTCGGCATGGAGCCGTCACGCAGGGTTGCAGTTACCTTCTTGTCGATCTCCAGGATTGCTGAGCCTGCATCCTTCAGCTCTTCTGCCACGACGTTGTTCAGCGTGCCCATCTGGGCCAGCAGCTCACGCATATTGGGGGCTCCGGCGCCGGAAGCAGCCTGATAGGTCATGGAGGACATCCACTCCACCAGACCGGCCTTGAACAGACCGCCCAGACCCATCAGCATCAGACTGACGGTGCAGTTGCCGCCGACATAGTCCTTGATCCCCTTGGCCAGGGCATCATCAATCACGTTGCGGTTGATCGGGTCAAGGATGATGACGGCGTTGTCTTCCATCCGCAGTGTGGATGCGGCATCGATCCAGTAGCCATTCCAGCCCTGCTTGCGCAACTCAGGGTGAACCACCTTGGTGTAGTCGCCACCCTGGCAGGTGATGATTACATCCAGCTTCTTCAGTTCTTCAATGTCATCGGCCTTCTTGAGGGTTCCGCCACCCATCGGGGCAGGTTGACCTGCCTGGGATGTGGTAAAAAAGACCGGCTCAAAACCGAGGGCAAAGTCGTTTTCTTCCTGCATCCGCTGCATCAGCACCGAGCCGACCATGCCGCGC
>DAIQQT010000113.1:0-7647 GCA_036786685.1 Trichlorobacter sp. | reverse complement strand
ATCTATCATCTATGGGCCTCGCTATCCTCCCCCAACAAAGTGGACTATCTCGATCGTATCCCCATCCTGCAGCGTACGTTCAGCATAGCCAGCCTTGGGCACGATCTCCAGATTGACCTCCACCGCCACCCGGGTAGCGGTAATCTGCAATGCTGCCAGCAGATCAGCTACTGTGCTGCTGTCGGCAATTTCCCGTTTTTCTCCATTAACTGTCAGTTGCATGGTTACCCCCAAACAAAAAAATCGCCGCCCCTGGGTAAAGGAACGGCGATTTTTGAATCTGCTACTATTCAATAAAATCAGCCGCTTCCCTCCGCCGGAATTACCCGGATCAGGTTCCAAGGGTCGCAGCCGGTTGCTGCTCTCAGTCGAAACTCCCCTAGCGGTTTACATGGTTAGTCATAAAGAACTGGGCCAAACCTAGTGGATTCACCTTCAATTGTCAACGGTATTCTCCCCTGATCGGCAGCTGTAGAAACTGCATGCAGGTGCAGTTTTTGAATTGTGTGGTATGCTTGTAACTATCTCAACATACGGGAGGAGAACAGCGTATGGCTGGCACACGTATTTCAGACCGGAAGCGAAAACGAATCGCCCTGTGCTTTGGAGCTGATGAATCAACCAGCAGGCGCGCCTTCACTGAAGATCTGTCCCCCATGGGGATGTTTATTAAAACCGCCAATGTCTGCAACCCCAATACGGTCTTAAGGATAGAGCTGCTGGCTGACGACGAGCCGATCAGCTGCGATGCACGGGTCATGTGGGCTAAGCGGGTACCCCAGAACCTGTTCCATCTGGTAAAAAAGAGCGGTATGGGGGTGCGGATTATCCGTTTCCATACTGGACGTGACCGCTATATGGGGCTGTGTGACATTCCTGGCCAGACAGCTGCTGGAGGACGATAACGCTATGTGCAAAAAAATTTTTATCGGCGCAACCGGTCAACATTGCGGCAAGACCACCATCTCACTCTCATTGATGCATCTGGCCCGTCAAAAGTACCGGCGAGTCGGTTTCATGAAGCCGATCGGCCCCAAATGCATCCAGTACCGCGGTCTGACCATGGATAAGGATGCTGCCATGTTTTCAAGTGTCTTTGGTATGGATGAATTTGCCCATCTGATGTCCCCCATGACCCTGACCCCTGGCTCGACCCGTCAGTTCCTGGATGGCAAACTTGATCCTCAGGCTCCCCGCCAGGCGATTCTCAAAGCATGTGCAGAACTTGAGCAACATCTTGATTTTTTGATCATTGAAGGGGCCGGACATGGCGGAGTCGGTTCAGTTGTGGGGGTCAATAATGCCCAGGTGGCTACCATGCTGGAAGCACCGGTACTGATGGTAACCGGTGGTGGCATCGGTAATGTTATTGATGCCGTTGAACTGAATCTGGCTCTGTATGCCCGGGAACAGGCCAAGGTGCGGGTGATTATGGCCAACAAGCTGGTGCCGGAAAAACGTGAACGCTCCATGGCTTACCTGCGTAAGGCATTCCAATGCCAGGATCTGCTGGTGAGCAGCGCCTTTGATTACTCTCCGGTTCTGGCTGATCCAACCCTGCAGCATGTCGGTGAACTGCTTGAACTGCCGCTTCATGGTGACCCTGCTGATCGCAGCCGGATCTGCCATACCATTCAGCTGGGTGCTGCCTCATCCCAACGGGTCATTGACAGCCTGGAGGAATCAACTCTGCTGATTGTGACCAGTTCCCGTGATGAACTGATTGTAACCGCCTCATCCCTGCACCATATACCGGAGTTTCGCCAACGTCTGGCAGGGCTGATTATTGCCGGTCATGCGCCCATGTCAGACATCACCCAGCGTATCCTGGTGGACAGCAATATTCCCTACATCAGAATCGAAGATACCACTTCACAGGTTTACTACCGCCTGCGGGAGCATGTTTCAAAAATCGGACCCGACGATACGGAAAAGATTGAACTTATTAATTCAATTGCCGAAAAGTATATAAGTTTTGATGCGATAGACGCCATGCTGACCTGATTGCGTATGATGCCTGTTGCTTGATCCGCCGAAAAAGCTTGACCAGATCCAGTTGTTTGATATTGTTAGCGAAAAATAAAAATAGAGGATTCCATGATCTTGGTCACCCGCCTGGACCGGCAAACCATGTTTCTGAACCCTGACCATATCGTCAGTATTGAAGAAACTCCTGACACGGTGATTACCCTGTTTAATGGCCATCATTTTCTGGTTCGTGAACATTGCCAGGTTATCCTGAACCGGATCATCGCCTTTAGAACAAAGATTCTCAGACGTTCTGCAGCAGTTCCCAACGGACGCACTTATCTGCGGAGACAACGGAACAATTGCTATCATCGCACCGAAAGCGAATATTTCCTTGGTGCCGACACTCAACGAACAGCATTACATCCACTTCACCGTCAGGATACCTGATCTATGGATTTAGCATCACTCATTGGACTTGCCCTCGGTTTTGGCGCTGTTTTCGGCGGTGCCGTGCTGGAAGGGGTACATATCGGCGCCCTGATCTCCCCCACCTCTGCCATGATCGTGTTGGGTGGTACCTTTGGCGCTGTTTTCATCTCGTTTCCCCTTAAAGCCTGTATTAACGGCTTTAAAGATGCCAAAACGGTCTTTCTACCACCGAAAGTCGATCCCGAGGCCGTCGTCAAGGATATTATCGGCTATGCCACCAAGGCACGTCGCAACGGTCTGATTTCCCTTGAGCAGGAAGCCCAGAACGCCAAGGATCCCTTTATCAAAAAAGGGATCTCACTGGTGGTTGACGGCATTGATCCTCAAAAACTGCGTGAGACCCTTGAGGCCGAGATCATGGCCTATGAAGACCATAAGAAACATTCCGTTGAATTTTACGAAGCAGCAGGCGGCTACGCGCCAACCATCGGTATTATCGGCGCCGTGCTTGGTCTGATCCACGTTATGGGTAACCTGTCTGATACCTCAAAGCTGGGTGCCGGTATTGCGGCCGCCTTCGTTGCCACCATCTACGGCCTGATGACCGCCAACATTATCTGTCTCCCCATGGGTGCCAAAATCAAGATCCGCATGAAGGAAGAAGTGCTGCGGCGGGTCATGATTGTTGAAGGCCTGATCGCCATCCAGAACGGTGAAAACCCACACTTTATCGAGCAAAAGCTGAAGGCCTTTGCCGGTGAAGAACACTAGGAGCCTGCAGCGTGGCACTGAAAAAAGAACCTGAAAAGCACGCGAACCACGAACGCTGGCTGGTTTCCTACGCTGACTTCATTACCCTGCTGTTTGCCGTATTCGTCACCATGTATGCCATGTCCCAGACTGATAAGAAAAAAGTTGAGGAGGTGGCGGCTTCCATGCGGGAGTCATTCGGTTATTCCACCCAGGCCGCAGCTGGCCAAAAGGGTGTTTTGCAGTCTCAGGACATCAAACCGATACCTGCGATCAAACCTGAAATGGCCGTAATCCCGATGATTAACAAGATGCCTCCGGCAGGACCAAGGCAGGGCGGCATGGACAAGGGACGTGGTAAAGGCAAGGCAGAAGAAAAAGAGTTTAAAGAAATCCAGTCAGCCATTGAAGCGTATCTGATCAAGCATGGTGCCCAGAACAAGGTCTCCATCGGGATTACCCGGCGTGGCCTGGTGGTAAGCCTTAAAGAGGCAGGTTTTTTTGACTCAGGTTCTGCAGTTATCAAACCAGCAGGCTACCAGCTGCTTAACACGATCCTTGAGGCGATGACTGAATATTCCAACCCGTTGCGGGTTGAAGGCCATACTGACAATATCCCAATCAGCACCCCTCTGTTTCCTTCAAACTGGGAGCTGTCAGTCTCCCGAGCCACCAATGTGCTGCGCTACCTGCAAAAAAACTACGATGTTGAACCTGGCAAACTATCTGCCACCGGTTACGGCGAATTCCGCCCAACTGCAGAAAACACCACCGCAGAAGGTAGATCCAAGAACCGACGGGTTGATATTGTGTTGCTTTCCGGTGATGCAGAGCAGGGCGAGCCTTAATTTTTCATCAAGGCTGATCAGCAGATCCCCAAAAGGACATATTGTGTCATAGCGCTATGGTAACGTCTCCCAAAACAAAGGGAGGCGTACTATGGAACCGATACTCTTTATTGGCGGGGTGATTGTGGTAGCAGGCGGGATCTGGACAATTGTTGATCTACTGCAGGATGCTGGCCTGCTGACCGCTGCCGGCAAACAGCAGGCCAAAGCACGGGCTACTCAGGCCTGTTCAGGCTTCAGATCACGGGACATCAGCTCCAGCACGGCCTGTCGGGCCGGTTTATTGCCATAGAGGATTTCATACACTTTCTGAGTAATCGGCATCTCCACGCCCAGGCGTTGCGCCAGGGCATGTACAGACTCAGCAGATTTAACCCCTTCAGCCACCATCCGCATCTCTGCCATGATCGCCTCCAGCGTCTGTCCCTGGCCCAGCTTGACCCCCACGGTACGGTTACGGGAAAGATCACCGGTACAGGTCAGCACCAGATCCCCCATGCCGGCCAGACCGGCAAAGGTTGCATCCTGCGCCCCCATGGCCCGCCCCAGACGCTTCATCTCTGCCAGTCCGCGGGTAATCAGGGCGGCCCTGGTGTTGTGGCCGAACCCCAGTCCGTCGCTGATACCGGCTGCAATGGCGATCACGTTCTTGACCGCTCCGCCCAGCTCAACACCGATGGCATCATCACTGGTATAGACCCGGAAAACCGGATTACTGAAGGCAGCCTGAACCGTATGAGCAGCGGCTTGATTGATTGAACCGGCAACAATCAGGGACGGTAACCCCAGCGCCACCTCTTTTGCAAAGGTTGGGCCGGACAGGGCAACAAAACGTTGCTGTACCGCGTCACCCAGCACCTGGCTGCAGATCTGTGAGACCGTACAGAGGGTGCCCAGCTCAATCCCCTTGGAGGCACTTGCCAGCACGGCAGAAGAATCCATCTCGGTCTGCAGACTGCCAAGTACACCGCGCATGACCTGGGTCGGGGTTACCAGCAGTACCAGCTCTGCGCCCTGTACCGCCTCAGCAAGGCTGCCGGTGTACTGCAAGCCCGGGTGCAGCTCAATACCGGGCAAAAAGAGATGGTTGATCCGGGTTGCAGACATTCCGGCAACCAGCTCAGGCTCATAGGCCCACAATGTCGTGTCATGCCCGTTTGCAGCAACCACATTGGCCAGGGCAGTACCCCAGCTCCCTGCTCCGATCACCCCGATCTTCATTCCCACTCCTCATCATCATCGTAAGCAAGATTCTTGCGCGGATCAAACCCCTCAACCAGGGCCTGCCGTGCCATCTCAATGCTGTCAAAGCCCAGGCGCCTGATAAAGGGATGCCGGCTCAGTGACAAGGCTGACCCGGCCAGACTCAACCCCAGGGCCAGCACTTTTTGAACGTTCTTTTTACGACAATCGATCTGTACCATGAAGTCTGCGGTCAGCAGCAGCCGCCGCAGCAAGGCAGGTTTATCCGGCTCCAGCAGCTCTGCACAGAAACGCTCAATGACCAGCTGTTGCGTCTCTTCCGAACAACTCCCAAGCGGAACGGTACCACACTGTTCTGCAAGTTCATACATCAGCGGGTCCGTAAAGAGCCAACCTTCAAAAAACGGTTCATCCAGCAGCTCTTCGCAGCCTGCCAGCAGTGAAGCCATCCGCTCAATCAAGCCGTCAAGCAGTTCAACCGGAAAGCCGGGCACATAATCAAGAGGACGCAGGTCAATTTCCCCAAACAGGTAACGGCAGGCATACAGGTCAGGCGGCAGATAGAAACTGCGCTCTATGCTCTGCTGCAGGGCATCCCGTAACAGGTTGACGACATAGGGCAGACCAACCTGAAACAGCCCCTCTTCTGCATTAACTTCATCCAGATAGTCGTCATGCTCACGCCGGCTCTGGAAACGTGATGCCACGGCATGGCGCACCCCGTCATGTTCCCCCAGCTGCAGTACCAGGCCGGCCAGGGAACCATCAGCGATCTCCCAGGAAAACCAGACCGTGCGTACCCCGTAACAGTCCAGTGGGGCTGCCTGCGTCGTAATCAGGGCGACCGGTTCTGCAAACTGGGCTCCCAACGGTTCAGGCTGATTGATGCCAAGGAACCCCAACCGCCTGATACTACGGTTCACCTGTTCTTCAAGCCCCTCAACCGTCAGACAGTTCAGTGAATGCAGTACCGTTACAGCGCAGCCATGGCGCAAAGTACCCAGACTTTCCACTGCCAGGGTTGCCACTTCGCTATACTCAAAATAGGCCAGCATACGCAGCAACGCCGCTGATGCAGCGCCATGATCAGCCCGGTTGCCAAGCCTGCGGATCAGTTGATCCCGCAGCATCTCATCCGCATTCAGGAAGCGGTCCATAAAACGGACCATACCCCAGGTCCCTTCCTGCAGGCAGGTATCAAGAAAGCTGTTCAGGGTGGCACTGCTTACATCATCACGGGAAAAAGGCGGGGAGGAGACATCGATGCCGTAATCCTGCAGGATTTCCAGCAGAGGTAATCTGCCCTCATCCGCAAGATCACGGCGTTTAAGGGTTAGAGCCACCAGCTGGTCCAGCCAGGAGGTGGCATCAAAGAAATCCAGCATGCAGGTATAGCGGTAAAGCCGTTCATGATCCTGTTCACGCCAGAGTCGCCGCACCAGCGGCGGCAGGGCCCGCCGACCTGATTTTTGCAGGCGGCGGCCGATCCGCTCCAACTGATCACGGGTCAACTGATCGCGGGTCAAAAAATCAAGCAGCCGGATAATCCGCCGTCGTTCACGATAGCTGGTATCGACCTTACGCAAACGGGCACTTGCGGTCAGCTCCATTGGCTCAGGCTTCTTCTTCACCTTCCGGCTCCAGACCTTCGTCATCATCCCGTTCTGCCAGTTTGGCAACGGCAACGATCTTTTCCTGCTCTTCAGTCACCATTACCCTGACACCCTGGGTGTTACGGCCAATCACCGAGAAGCCGGCCACCGGCACCCGCAGGATCTTGCCCTGGTCAGTAATGACCATCAGCTGGTTCTCATCATTCACCTGCATCACGCCCACCACCAGACCATTACGGGTGGTGGTCTTGATGGTGATCAGTCCCTTACCGCCACGGGACTGACCACGATACTCATCAAGGTCGGTCCGCTTGCCGAACCCGTTCTCGGTCAGGGTGAAGATGGTGGAACCGGTTGCGGTCGGGTCAACCACCTCCATACCGATCACTTCGTCCCGCGCCTCAAGGTTCATCCCCCGCACACCGCGTGTAACCCTGCCCATCGGGCGGGCATCGGATTCAGGGAAGCGGATCGCCTTGCCATGGCGGGAGGCCAGGAAGACATCCTTCTGACCATCGGTCAGGGCAACGGAAATCAGCTTGTCCCCTTCATCCAGATTAACCGCATTGATACCGGTGGTACGGATGTTGGTGTATTCCACCAGCGGGGTCTTCTTGACCACGCCGTTGCGGGTTGCCATCAGCAGGTACAGGTCTTCACGGTTCAGGTCCTTGACCGGCAGGATGGCGGTGATCTTCTCACCTTCCTGCACATTGACCAGGTTCACCACCGCCTTGCCCTTGGTGGTACGGCTGCCTTCCGGGATCTCATAAACCTTGATCCGGTAGACCCGGCCCATGTCAGAGAAGAACAGCAGGAAGTCTTTGGTAGAA
>DAIQQT010000112.1:0-7658 GCA_036786685.1 Trichlorobacter sp. | reverse complement strand
AAAATCAGACAGGGGACTGGGGGTATCAACCCCTTTGGCAATTTCCCAGGGCAGCCCTTTCTGCTTCAGACCGTCCGGTACATCCCGCAGGGTAATATCGATCGCCACACCATAGCCGGCCACATGGTTGAGCGCCTCGGTCTCGGCAATGTCTTTGCCGTCTTTACCGATCAACACCGCCAGTTCTGCCTCGTAGTGACAGTCACTACTGTAGGCTGGAATCACCACTGATTCACCATTAGCGATTATTGCCGTGGCTGGCTTCATAAACACCACTGGGGCAGTTGGGGCCTCATTGCCCAGCTCTTTGATATGATCCACATAGTTACGGCCAATGCAGAGAATTTTGCCGACGATATATTCGTTGTCTGTTGCAGGGATGGATACGGTTTTCATAGCAGGCTTTCTCCGGTCATTTCCTTGGGTTGCGGAAGGTTCAGCAGTTTGAGCATGGTGGGGGCGATGTCGGCCAGCTTGCCGCCCTCTTTCAGTACTGCTCCCTTGCGGCTGTCATCCACCAGAATCAGCCAGACCGGGTTGCAGGTGTGGGCCGTGTACGGCTCACCATTTTCATCCGCCATCTGTTCGGCATTGCCATGATCAGCGGTAATCAGCACGGTGCCACCCAGTTGACGCACCTTTTCCACCACCCTGGCGGCACAGGCATCCACCGCCTCTACGGCTTGGATTGCAGCTGGCAGAATGCCGGTATGGCCAACCATGTCGCAGTTGGCAAAATTAAGGATAACAACATCATAGAGGTCTTGATCCAACCGTTTAACCAGCTCATCAGCAACCAGATAGGCGCTCATCTCCGGTTTTTGGTCATAGGTTGCCACCTCTTTAGGGGAGGGGATCAGGGCACGATTTTCATTGCTGAACGGGGCTTCAACACCGCCGTTAAAGAAAAAGGTGACATGGGCGTACTTCTCTGTCTCGGCGATCCGCAACTGCTTCATGCCAGCCTCTGCCAGCACCCCGCCCAGCAGATTGGTCAGCTCCTGCTGCGCATAGGCGATCGGCAGACCAAAGGTGGCATCATACTCAGTCATGCAGACATAGCCTGCCAGCTGCGGAACCCGCTGACGGCTGAACCCGTCAAAATCCTTGAAGGTCAGGGCGCGGGTGATCTCGCGGGCACGGTCAGAGCGGAAGTTAAAGAAGATGATAGCGTCACCATCGTTGATGGTTGCAGCTGGGGCGATAACCGTGGGCAGTACGAATTCATCCGTGACATTGGCAGCGTAGCTGGCCTGGATCGCCTCATCAGCACTGCCAGCCTGCTTCCCCTGGCCAAGCACCATGGCATTGTAGGCCTGCTCAACCCGTTCCCAGCGATTATCCCGGTCCATGGCATAGTAACGCCCCATGACTGTGGCGATCCTGCCGCAGCCGATCTTGTCCAGCTCGGTTGCAAGCTCTGCAAGGTAGCCGGCTCCGCTCTGGGGAGGGGTGTCACGACCATCCAGCAGGCAGTGGATGAATACATCAGCCAACCCCTGTTGTCGGGCCAGTTCAATCAAGGCGTAAAGATGGGTATTGTGTGAGTGGACGCCGCCATCGGACAAGAGCCCGGCTAAATGCAGTCGTCCTCCGCTGGCCTTGACCTTGGCAATGCAGTCCAGCAGCACCGGATTGGTGAAGAAATCACCATCCTGAATTGATTTGGTGATGCGGGTGAAGTCCTGGTAAACGACCCGGCCAGCGCCCAGATTAAGGTGTCCGACTTCAGAGTTGCCCATCTGGCCTTCCGGCAGCCCCACCGCCATGCCGGAGGTTTTGATCTGTGCATGGGGGAATTCCTGCAGATAGCCAGCCAGATTAGGGGCTTTTGCCATGGCAACCGCATTATTTTCAGAGCAGGGATTAATGCCCCAGCCATCCAGAATCATCAGCATCAACGGTTTTTTCATTCGCTCAACTCCTTCTTAAAAACGGGGGCCCATATGCGGGCTGCCGCCTGCACCGTTCTTTTTGCTCTTGCTCTTATCCAGCTGCTCAACGATCACCTGATCGCCTTCCTTCAGGTTGCCCTCAACAACTTCAATAAAGCTGGCATCACCAAGACCGGTGGTAACCGCTACTGCCACCGGCTTATCCTCTTTCAGCAAGTAAACCTTCTGCTGTCTTCCGCCTGACTTTTCTTTACCAGCTCCGGCAGGTTTTTGCCCTGTTTGGGCACTCTTCTTATCCGAGTCAGGCTTGGGTCGGAAGCGTAATGCGGCAGCAGGCAGCTTCAAAACACCGTCACGGCGACCGGTCTCAATCGAGACATTGGCAGTCATGCCGGGTTTAAGCTGCAGATCTTTGTTATCTACCTGCACAACCACAATATAGGTAACCACATTCTGGACAGTAATCGGGGCCGAACGGATCTGGGTAACCCGCCCTTTGAAGCTGCGGTCCGGGTAGGCATCAACCGTAAAGCTGGCAGCCTGATCCAGACGGGCACGGCTGATATCAGCCTCATCCACACTGGTTTCAATCTGCATCTTGGTCAGGTCTTGGGCAATGGAAAACAGGGTCGGGGTCTGGAACGAGGCAGCCACGGTCTGACCCACATCAATACTGCGTGAAATCACCACACCATCCACCGGAGAACGGATTACCGAGTTCTTCAGGTTGGTCTCAGCCTGCATCAAGGTGCCACGGTACTGGGTTACCCCTGCCTCAGCCGACTTGATCCCTGCCAAGGCAGAATCATAGGCGGTCTGGGCGGCATCAAAATCGCTCTGGGCAACAATCCCCTGGCTGATTAACTGTCTGTTTCGCTCCAGGGTCCGTTTGGCATCTGCCAGGGTAACCTTTGCCTTCTGTAAGGTAGCCTGAGCATTCAGAAAATTACCCCTGGCCTGCTCAACCTGGGCCAGAAACAGAGCCGGATCGATCTCGGCGATTACCTGCCCCTTTTTCACCCGTGAATTGTAATCAACCAGCAGCTTTTGAATGGTGCCGGAGACCTGGGAGCCAACCTGTACCGTGGTGACCGGGTTCACCGTGCCGGTAGCTGAAATGGCGGCAACAACGCTCCCTTTTTCAAGCGGGACCGTCTTGTAGCTGACCTTAGGGGCACGTCCGAAAAAGAACCAGACTCCAGCGGCAATGGCACCCAAAAGTATGATGGCTATGATAATATATTTTTTCATGATTCAGCAGATTACGCACAAAAAAAACCCCGTGTCAACCGACACGGGGTTCGTTGTTGTCTGCCTGCCGAAAGCTTATCGGCAGGCTAGCTTCGGCACCCTTCCTTGCAGTGGGATACCGGACGGATTCTAAAGTGTGCAGTCCACATAACAGGATTCTCCTTTCGGGCGGAGTTAACTGATGTACAAAAATAATAATAACCGCTACCGCAAAAGTCAATCTCACAAAAGAAGAAAAATTGTTTGGAGATTGGCAGGGGTAGCAGGATTCGAACCTGCGGTGACGGAGTCAGAGTCCGTTGCCTTACCACTTGGCGATACCCCATCAAAAAAACAACGATAGTGAGTATATGGTGGACCAGGTAGGGTTCGAACCTACGACCTGACGATTAAGAGTCGCCTGCTCTACCAGCTGAGCTACTAGTCCATTTTTCCGCAATTCATGTTCAAAACGCCAGCGCATGTTATTTATTTTATCAATTTTGTCAATCGCTTTTTACGTTTTACTGTATAGCTGCTGAGACCTCTACTCTGCTTTGCTACTAATAAGGGTGGCCAATTAACGGCTTTTGCTTGAAACAGACCGTGGCCGACGTTATAACTGTTCCGAACAACAAACAAAACGAGGTGCCCAGATGTCCTTTCGTACCATAGAATGGCGCGATGACGCCGTAATCATGATTGACCAGACCCGCCTGCCGATGGAAGAGATCTACCAGCGCTATACTGATTTTAATGCCGTGGCGGAGGCGATCAAAGGAATGGTGGTCCGCGGGGCACCGGCTATCGGTGTAGCTGCTGCCATGGGAGTCGCCCTGGGGGCCCGGGAGATCATTGCCGACACCCAGGAATCATTTTTTCGCCAACTTGATAATGTCTGCGATGTGATGGCCCGCACCCGCCCCACGGCAGTCAACCTGTTCTGGGCCATTGAGCGGATGAAGCAGAAGGCCCAGTCTCTGAAAGGCAACCCGCTGGAAGCGATCCGGGCCGGACTGAAGGAAGAGGCGATCCGGATTGAGGTAGAGGATCTGGCCATTTGCAAAAACATCGGCAGACACGGTGCCGCCCTGATTCCAGAGGGTGCAACCGTCTTAACCCACTGCAATGCCGGCGGACTGGCAACCGCAGGCTACGGCACTGCCCTGGGGGTGATCCGGGCGGCCCATGAGGCAGGCAAAAAGATTCAGGTCTTTTCCGATGAGACCCGTCCCTGGCTGCAGGGAGCCCGACTGACCACCTGGGAGCTGATGAAGGACAAGATCCCGGTGACCCTGATCTCGGACAACATGGCCGGTTTCTTCATGTCGCGGGGCGAAATCACCTGCTGCGTGGTTGGTGCGGACCGGATTGCCGCCAATGGAGATACGGCCAACAAGATCGGCACCTTCAGTGTGGCGGTGCTGGCCAAAGAGCATGGTATTCCGTTCTATGTGGCAGCGCCGGTCTCCACCCTTGATCTCTCCCTGACAGACGGCTCCCAGATCCCGATTGAAGAACGGCCCACAACCGAAGTCACCCATATCCGCGGTCTGCCGATTGCACCGGAAGGGGTCAAGGTGCGCAACCCCTCTTTTGATGTGACACCGGCAAAGTACATTACCGCCATTATTACCGAGCATGGCGTGGCTCAAGGCAATTACCTGAAGGAGCTGGCAGCTCTGGCTGCGGTCTGATATGTCAAGCACCCGCTTTGACCACAATTTCTCCTGGATCATGGCACTTGAGGATGAGCCGTCCCGTGATCAGGAGCTGACCCGGCTGCTGGAACAGTCCGGCTTTGCCTATGGTGCCCGCTCGGCAACCAACCTGCTGCTGATGACAGGCCTCTTTCCCGTTGAAACTCTGCTGAAGATAGCCCTGGCAGCACTGCACACCCCTTCACCGGACATGGCCCTGAACGGCTTTGAACGGTTGGTGGGGATACTTGACCGCAGCCATCTGATGGCCGTAATTGCCAATCGCAGACGCCTTGGCCAGTGCATGTTCCTGTGTGGCGCTTCACCGTTTCTGACCAATCTGATCTTTAAGGAACCGGTATTCTTCTCCCGCCTCTTTGCCGACAATGAACTGGAGCAGTCCCGTACCAGGGCAGAACTGCTGGCTGCCCTGCGTCGGAACACCCCAGATACTACTGATCTTGCAGGGTTAATGAAGGTCTTGCGCTGTTTCAAACGTTTTGAGATCCTGCGGATTGCCGCCCGTGACCTGAACGGTCTGGCGCCACTGGAAGAGGTCACCAGAGAGCTGTCAGACCTGGCCTCGGCGACGCTACAGGTGGCTTATGAGACCTGCCACCACCTGCTTGTGCAGGAGTACGGCAAGCCACTTAAGCAAACCGATGACGGCCCCCGGACAGCCGTGATGACGATTCTTGGCATGGGCAAGTTTGGCGGGCGGGAACTCAACTTTTCCTCCGATATCGACATCATCTATTTCTACGAAACCGACAAAGGAGAAACCGCCGGCATTGACGATGGACGCGGCGGTCGTAAGGGAGTGATCTCCCTGCACGCCTTCTTTAACAAGTTAGCAGAGCAGGTCACCAAGGCCATGAACCAGGTCACTGAAGACGGCTTTGTCTTCCGGGTGGATGTGGGGCTCCGACCTGAAGGCAAATCAGGAGATATGGCAGTATCGCTACGCTCTGCCGAGATCTACTACGAATCATGGGGGCAGTCCTGGGAGCGGACCGCCATGCTCAAGGCCCGCCCGGTGGCTGGTTCACGGGAGCTGGGTGAACAGCTGCTGCAGACCCTGATCCCCTTTGTCTACCGCAAATATCTCGACTACACCCTGATCGAAGATATGAAGCTGATGAAACAGCGGATTGATGCCTCCCTGACCCGCAACCGTGAAGGGGAGATCAACCTGAAGCTGGGCAGGGGCGGTATCCGGGAGATTGAGTTCTTTATTCAGGCCCTGCAACTGGTCTACGCCGGCAAGATACCCCGGCTACGGGAACGCAACTCGTTAATGGCATTAGAGTTACTGGCAGAGGCAAAACTGATCAGCGATGACGACCGCCAGCAGTTGAGTGATGCCTACCGTTTTTTGCGTACCGTTGAACACCGTATCCAGGTGGTACAGGAACGCCAGACCCACAGCCTGCCAACCAAGGAAGATGAGTTGCTGGCACTGGCCCGGCGCAGTGAGTTTCTGCGAGATAACGGCCTGCAACGTTTTAAAGAAACCCTTGAAAAACATCGCCAACGGGTAGCCGCCATCTTTGGCAGCCTGTTCCACAGCCGGGACGAGCAGTTACAGCACCAACAAGCCAAGCCGGAGATCCTCTACCTGCTGGATACCAAGGCCGAATCGGACATGGTTAAAGATATGCTGGCAGAGCGGCGGCTTGAAGATGTTGACCGCGCCTTTGACAATCTGGCAATGCTGCGCAGCGGTCCGGTTAAAGGCAATGTCACTGAACGTAACCGCCGCATCCATGCCCAGATCGCTCCGCCCTTCCTGCAGGCATTACTTGAGGCACCTGATCCGGATATGGCCCTGGCCCATGTTGAGCGTTTCCTTTCCGTAATCAGTGGCAGATCCTCCTGCTATGCCCTGCTGGCGGAAAACCATGATGCCCTGCGGCTGCTGGCCACCCTGTTCGGCACCTCGGCCTTCCTGTCCAAGATTCTGATCAGCCACCCGGAGCTACTGGAGTCCATGGTGGCACACACCTATGCCTCCATGGTCAAACCACGGGAGGTGATGGATGAAGAACTGTCCAGCCTGCTGCTACAGGCAGAGGATTTTGAGGAACGGCTGGATGTCCTGCGCCGCTATCGCAATGAAGAGTTCCTGCGGATCGGCCTGAACGATATTCATGGTCATCTGGGCCAGGGCGCCATCGCTGCCCAGCTTTCCTGCCTGGCCGAAGTCTGCCTTGAAGAGGCCTACCGGCTGGCCACCACCGAGCTGGCCCGTTTCGGCCGACCACGCTATCAGGATAACGGCCAGTTCCACAGTGCTGGTCTGGCAATCGTCGGCATGGGCAAGCTGGGTGGTGAAGAGCTGAACTATCACTCTGACCTGGATATCATCTTCATCTACGACCACCAGGGGACCACTGATGGTGAAAAACAGATCAGTAATCACGAATACTTTGCCAAATTGGCCCAGAAGCTGATCTCAATCCTTTCCACCGCCACCCGTGAAGGTTATGTCTACAAGCTGGACACCCGCCTGCGTCCCTCCGGCAATGCCGGACCGCTGGTCACTTCACTGGAATCGTTCCTTACCTACCACCGCACCGAAGCCCAGATCTGGGAACGTCAGGCCTTGGCAAAGGCCCGGGTAGTACTTGGCGAACCGGCCCTGCGCAGCAGCATTGATGCCGTTATCCGGCAGACAGTCTACGGCGCGTCGCTGGGAGATGAAGGCCGTGAGGAGATCCACCGCCTGAGGATGCGGATGGAAAACGAGATAGCCAAGGAGACCGCCGGTTCCTACAACATCAAAACCGGTCGAGGCGGCATGGTGGATGTAGAGTTCATTGCCCAGTACCTG
>DAIQQT010000111.1:6621-7671 GCA_036786685.1 Trichlorobacter sp. | reverse complement strand
CTGTCGCCCGCCACCCCCTCAAGATGGTGTGTCTACCAATTCCACCACTTCGGCACAAGAGTTGAACTATTTAACAGATCATTCGCTATAATGCAACCCAAAACCTACTTAGCCGGAGTTGCAGGGACTACAGGAGTCGGCGCTGCTGGTGCGGCAGGTGCAGACTTCTGGGTTTGCTTACCCGACATAATTGAAGAGGCAGGCATATGGCCGGAAAAATACGCCAGACTCAGGGAAGTCAGCATAAAAATAATGGCTGCAGCAGTGGTTAATTTGGTCATAAAATTTCCACCACCACCCGCACCAAAGACGGACTGACTGCCACCGCCTCCGAATGAAGCACCCATTTCAGCGCCTTTACCCGTTTGAAGCAGCACCATCCCGATAATAAACAGACTGATCAACACATGCAGAATTGTAATGAGGGTTGTCATAATAGCTCGTGTATCCTCTCAAAAATGAAGCTGATTAATTACCACAGTGCTTGCGCGGATGTAAAGTACGAAATCAACTCCTAAATCGAACAATACCTGCAAATGATTCAGCTTTAAGACTTGCACCGCCAACCAGCGCACCATCGATATCCGTTTGCGCCATTAATCCTTTGACATTCTCCGGCTTAACACTTCCACCATACAGAATGCGCAGAGCTTGAGCCTCAGATGCACTGTGCATCTGTCCAATCAGTGACCGTATAAAGGCGTGGACCTCCTGGGCCTGCTCGTCACTGGCCGTTTTGCCGGTACCAATCGCCCAGACCGGTTCATAGGCAATAACAATCTTTGTCAGATCTGCAGCAGGGATACTGGCCAGACCACCACGGACTTGAGTCTCAATCACCTTGAATGTAGAACCGGATTCCCGTTCGGCAAGGGTTTCACCCACACACACCAGTACTACCAGCCCGGCCTTTAATGCGGCCTTGGTCTTGCGATTAACCGTCTCATCGGTTTCAGCAAAGTACTGACGTCGTTCAGAGTGACCGATAATAACATGGCTGCAGCCTGCATCTTTCAGCAGTTTCGGCGACACCTCGCCCGTAAAAGCCCC
>DAIQQT010000111.1:0-6611 GCA_036786685.1 Trichlorobacter sp. | reverse complement strand
CCCTCCTCTTCCCAGTAGCAGTCCTGTGCCGCCACCTTGACAACCGTCTTTTCAGCAGCCTGTGCCACAGCGTGAAGAGCGGTAAAGACCGGAGCTACAACTATTTCGACATCATCAACATCACTCACCAGAGGCGCCAGTTCATCAACAAGTGCTGTGGCCTCTGACAACGTCTTAAACAGCTTCCAGTTCCCAGCAATCAGCGGTGTACGCATGGCGCCCCCTATTTCTTCACATCCAGGGCTTTTACCCCTGGCAGAATCTTACCTTCAAGCAGCTCCAGAAAAGCACCGCCACCTGTTGAAATGTAGCTGACCTTGGCAGCAACGCCCGCCTTGTTGACTGCTGCGTCTGTATCACCGCCACCGATAACCGTTGTGGCATAGCAGTTTCCGACTGCCTCAGCAACGGCAAAGGTTCCCCGGCAGAAGGCATCCATTTCAAACACCCCCATCGGGCCGTTCCAGATTACCGTCTTGGCATCACGCAGGGTTTCGGCAAACAAAGTGGCAGATGCAGGACCAATGTCCAACGCCATCCAGCCCTCAGGAATCTCTTGCACCGGTGTCACAAAATTGGTCGCATTGGCCTCAAAGGCGTTGGCAACCACGCAGTCAACCGGCAGATAAAAGGTAACCCCCTTTTTCCTGGCTTTATCCATAATCTTCTTGGCAGTCGGAATCAGTTCATCCTCAACCAGTGATTTACCAACACTGTAACCCATCGCCTTAAGGAAGGTAAAGGCCATGCCGCCGCCGATTACAATTTTGTCAACCTTGTTGACCAGTTTTTCCAGCACTTCCAGTTTGCCGGAGACCTTTGCCCCCCCGAGAATGGCTACCAGGGGGCGAACAGGGTTGCTCATCGCCTTGTCAAAGAAGGTCATCTCATTTTTCATCAAAAAGCCCGCAACAATGGTCGGCACCAGCCTGGTAATCGCCTCAACCGAGGCATGGGCTCGGTGGGAAACCGCAAAGGCATCGTTCACATAGATTTCACAGCCATTCACCAACTGCCGGGCAAACTCAGGATCGTTCTTTTCCTCGCCAGGATAAAAGCGAACGTTCTCCAGCATCACCACATCACCAGGCTTCATGGCATCAATCAGTTTATCAACATCAGGCCCAAAACAATCCGGTGCCTGAACAACCTTTTTACCCAGCAACTGGGCAAGCCGCTTGGCAGCAGGGGCCATGGTATATTTAGGTTTTTTCTCACCTTTGGGGCGTCCCAGGTGGGAGGCAAGCACCACTTTTGCCCCCTGCTCCAGCGCATATTTGATGGTGGGAACAGCTCCGGCAATACGGGTATCTTCAGTGATGTTACCTTTTTCATCCTGAGGCACGTTAAAATCGACCCGAATAAACACCTTTATACCCTTCAGGTCTTTCAGTTGATCAATATAACGAATCGGCATACAGGCTTCCTCCTGACATGATGGTAATCTGACAAAAAAAGAGGGGGACTTCAGATCCCCCTCCCTGCATGGAATATCACCAACCTACTTTTTGCTAGCAATCAGCTTCATCAGATCAACCACCCGATTGGAGAAGCCGCACTCGTTATCGTACCAGGAAAGAACCTTTACCAGATTTCCGTCCTGCACCTTGGTACAGGAAGCATCAACAATGGATGAGAGCTGATTGCCATTATAATCAATGGACACCAGTGGTGCCTCCTCAAAGCCAAGCACCCCCTTTAAAGCACCTCTGGATGCTTTTTTGAGCGCAGCATTAACCTTGGCTGCATCTGTCTTTTTCTTCAGGGTCACCACCAGGTCAACCACAGAGACATTCGGCGTAGGCACCCGAATCGCCATACCATCCAGTTTTCCCTTCAGCTCTGGCAATACCAGTGACACAGCCTTGGCAGCACCGGTTGTGGTAGGAATCATGGACATGGCGCCAGCCCGGGCACGACGCAGATCCTTGTGGGGAAGGTCCAGAATATTCTGATCATTGGTGTAGGAGTGAACCGTCGTAACCAGACCTTTTTCAATACCAAAAGTCTCATGCAGAACCTTGGCAACCGGAGCCAGGCAGTTGGTGGTGCATGAAGCATTGGAAATAATGTTGTGTTTCTTGGGATCGTAAAGATGATGGTTAACCCCCATCACAATGGTAATATCCTCATTGGTGGCAGGTGCTGAAATGATCACCTTCTTTGCCCCCGCCTTCAGGTGTAGCTCAGCCTTTGCACGATCTGTAAAGATACCGGTACACTCCAGTACAATATCAACCTTCTCTTTTTTCCAGGGCAGTTCTTCGGGGTTTTTCACTGCAGAAATTTTGATTGGCTTGCCATTGATAATCAATTGATCATCTTTAGCCTCAACCTTGCCAGGAAAAGTGCCATGAACAGAATCATACTTAAAGAGATGTGCCAGAGTAGCAGCAGACGTCAGGTCATTGATAGCGACAAACTCAATATTCTTGTCCTTACAGGCCGCTCTGAGAACCATCCTGCCGATACGTCCAAAACCGTTAATTGCAACCCGCAAAGCCATACCTGTTCCTCCTCATGTAAGATAATAAACGACGAGATTGCTGAATCCAGATAACACAAGCACACAAGCTTTGTAATAATAATCCATAATCCCGAATCGTCAACCGTAAAACGTCCGCGAGAGGCACCATTTTTTCATTCGTACACTTGACCAGATCAAGGTCCGTGTTACTCTGTCAGTAACAGATTTCAAGATTAAACATAAGAACGACCATTACGAAAGGAGACGTTCCACCATGGCAACAACGAAAACGGCAAAGAAGTCGACAGCAAAGGCTCCGGCAAAGGCAGCACCTAAAAAGGCACCTGCAAAACCAGCCAGGAAATCAGTGGCAAAAACGGCAGATCTTTCAGGAGAACAACTTGTTGTAGAGAACCTTTCCACCTTATCCTGCCTGGTGGGAACACTCAGTGAAACACTTGATGTCCTGGTGCAAAAAGTTGAAAACATGGCCTATCACCTCATCGCAACAGAGGAAGTACTTGCTGAGGTGGTCACCTCCACCGGCATTGATCTGGCCCGCGTAAACGCCCGGATACGCAATAAAATTGCCAATGGCACTGGCAGCCAGGGTGATCCGTCAAGATCCATTGACATTGCCGCAGGAATTGCCTCGCCACTGCCTAAATTCAAGAAATAACCGTTCCTAATCAAGGCAGAATATGCTAGATCAAAGGGCAGGAATACAACTCCTGCCCTTTATTTTTATGCAAGGAAATCGCCACCATGTACCCAGATGCCGTTATCTTTGACTTTGACGGGGTTATTGTTGACACTGAACCGATTCACTATCAGGTGTTTCAGGATATCCTTGAACCAATCGGTTTAGGCTACACATGGGAGGAATATACCAGCACCTACATGGGATTTGATGATCGGGATGCCTTCAGAGAAGCATTCAGGTCTGCAGGAAAGACCTTAGCACCTGACAGGCTACAGGAACTTATTAATCAAAAGGCCGGCATTTTTGAGCAGGTGGTTTTACGAGGTGTAACACCCTATTCCGGTGTTATTGAACTTATCCAGGAGTTGTCAGCAAAACAGATACCTTTGGCAATCAGTAGCGGCGCTCTGCGGTCAGACATCATGCCGATCCTGGAACAATTAGATATCAAAAAATATTTTTCTCACATCGTCACAGCTAACGATGTACCCCAAAGCAAACCCCACCCAGCAAGTTACCTGAGCGCAAAGGACAAGCTGCTGAACAGCTTTCCTGACCAGCTTAACCCGGCTAGCCTCATCTACGCCATTGAAGACACCCCGGCAGGCATACAATCCGCAAAGGGGGCAGGCCTTCGTGTAATTGCGGTTACCAACAGTTATCCGGCAGAAAAACTCGGGCAGGCCGATGCAATTGTTTCGTCACTTACTCAACTGACTGAAGTTCACTGGCCTTCTGTTTAAAATCAGTCTCCATCTTCGTTAACCAACGTAAGAAAGAAGTCTTCCAGATTATTCCTGCGTGGTTCAACCAGAACTATTTCACGGCCACCTGCAACCTGTTCAGCAAGAAAACGATCAAGCAGCTCTTTAGGTACCTCTTCATCAAGCACCGCTCCATCAGAATCCTTCAGGCGGACCTGATAGCCGACTAACCCCCGCGACATAATGGCATCAACCCGATCCACCAGTTTTAATTCTCCATGCAGTAGAATTCCCACACGGTCACAAACCTTTTCAACATCGTCAGTAATGTGTGTACTGAAAAAAACAGATTTCCCCCGTTTTTTAAGTTCAAGAATAATATCCTTCACCAGGGCCCGACCAATTGGATCCAGACCGCTCATCGGTTCATCAAGAATATAGACATCAGGATCATGGATCAGCACCTGCGCCAAACCGACCCGCTGCACCATCCCTTTGCTGTAGCCACGGATAGGGCGTTTACGCGCTTCCCACAACTCAAGTTGTTTCAATACCTCTGCAGAGCGGCGGGTTAACAGTGCATCAGACATTTTGAATGTTTTACCCACAAACTGCAGATACTCTTCCGCTGTCAGATAATCATAAAAAGCCGGATTCTCAGGTAAATACCCGACATTACGACGGGATGATTCTGTCCCGATCGCCTCTCCCATAATAGAAGCTGTGCCGGATGTTGGCCGGATCAACCCCATCAAGCATTTGATGGTCGTACTCTTACCAGCACCGTTTGGTCCCAGAAAACCGAACACCTCACCCTGCTCTATTGCAAGTGACAACCCTTTCAACGCCTCAACGGTCTGGCGTTTCTTACCTTTAAATGACTTACTCAGGCCCTGCATATCAAGAGCGTACATCAGCTCACCTCACTTATTTTTTGTTGCAAAAGCAAACTTGCTGGTTGTTGCAACCTTGACTGACGCTTCAAGATAGAACCTGCCACCGTAGGGATCAACCGGTGTTGTAGCAAGAAAACCAAGCTGCACCAATTGGTCAACAGAGACGGGTAAACCGCCATGCTCTGCCATAAATCTATCCCTTGCAGTTTCAATACGTTTCACTTCATGGAAGGCAGCCAAACGAATCTGGTAATTCTTCTTCAATGCCTGGTTTTTCTCACCTTTCTCCATTGCAGCAAGATAGGCAATTGCCAGATCAGTCTGACCTGACTCCTGCATATACCGGCCTGCCAGACTCTTGTGCAGATCCTGTCCACTCAGATCAGCAGCTTTCTCGTAGTATGCAGCAGCTTTGGGATAGTCCTTTAAAAAATAGGCACTATTAAACCCAGCAAAAAATGGTAGGTACCAATCCCAGGTACGGTATTTCATACCGTAATCTAAAAGTGAATTGGCTATTTTAAATTGCTTAGCGTCCCAAGTAAGAAACCCTTGAGCAAAATAGTATGCATCCATATTATAAGGATCTAGTTGCACTGCACCGTGAAGCAGGCGGGACATCCCTGCCAGATCAGGTGGTTCTGAAACAACCTTGCCATCCTGAGCCTTGCCAACAATATCCCCGAAATATATTAAAACCTTCATTACAAGAGATACTGCCAACAGCTCTTTCTGATCAACGCTCATTGGCTTTAAAACCTTTAGGCTGGGCACATACCCAAGTTTTTCCTCAATAGGCTTACTCTTCATATAAGCAGCAAAAGGATATATCAGCAGGCTATAAAACAGAACTCCTCCAACCAGTAATAGCACCGGAAGAGTGATGAGTCTGAAATGTTTCATAAGTTCAAACCTTTGATTGAAAGAAATGATTGGAATTTGCGTAAAACCGTACTTTTCACTTCATCTCTCTCCGCCTAAACAGAAGACAGGCTCCTCCAAGAAGCATAGATGTGTAGGCAATAAAATACCCGATAGTGAGAAGGAGTCCATCCATTGATGGTTGGATGCTGTAAATGGCATTCACCTTCAAATCAAATCCTGCAAGGTTAGGTAAAATGTAATATACCGCGTTTGCAGCCATTTTGAGGGTAGAACCGACTACTTTCGCAGATGCAGGAGAATTAACAAATTCGTAAACCTGCTGTGTGACTGCGCTTGCAAAGTACGTAGATATTGTACCGAAAACCGGCAAGAAAAAAGATGTACTCACTGATGAAAGCAGCATTGCCACTGCAACCAAAAGAATATATTGCAGGGTTGAAAAAAATATCGCCCCGATGATGTAACTCCATACCAACGGTTTGGCATCAGGTGTTGGATACATGGCTGATGACACCTTGATAACTATACAGGCAGCAGCCCCCAGGACCAGGGAAGTAAGCACCAGAAAAAGTGCAATCCCCAGAAATCGTCCGATTATATAGGAGCTGCGGCTGACTGGCAGACTGAGCACGCTGAAGGAATACCGTCTCTCAATATCCTTCCACAAAGAAGTTGAACCAAGAAAGACTGAAAGTAACAACAGTATGAATGTTATCAGCGAAAGGGATAGGGTAATTGAAAGCTCTGTTACCTGACGCATTGATAGAGATGCGACTGAAGGGATAAAACAGAAAAAAGCGGCAAGTATCATGATGCCTTGGAATACACGGTCGCGGAAAATGCCTGTAAGGGTGATTATTATAATATTGAACACAGCAAAGCCTCCACTTGCTAACCATCTTATTTTATTAATCATACTATCTATTCACTTCAAATCTTCCGCAATGATATCCAAC
>DAIQQT010000110.1:0-7700 GCA_036786685.1 Trichlorobacter sp. | reverse complement strand
CGGGTGCTTGGGATCACCTTCGATGTTGATAAACTTGTCGTTTTTGGTGCTGACCACAAGACCGCACCCCACTGCGCAGAAAGGACAGAGGGTGGTGGAGGTCGCAGCCCCCTTGGTACGCAGGCCGGGCGCATCAACGCTGGCCTCCCCCTTGCCCGCCAGGGCCGTACCGGCTGCGGCCAGCACCCCTCCCTGCAAAAACTGACGCCTAGAAATTCCCATATACTCTCCCTCCGTAACCTGCACCCGGCTCAGAGAACCGGTCGTGCATCGTAGTAATCAGCATCGGACCTCAGACCGTTTGCGTATACAGTAACGATCCAAAGGGCGCAGGGGAGCAAGCGCCATGCCAATCGAAATATCCGCAGCATTTCAGTTGTTTGTGCCCATAAATGGTGTGACGTACCTCCTGACGGGACAAAATTACTGTATACATTTGTCCCTAAATGTATCATTTTGTCTCTGTACGGAACCCTAAGTTGATTCAAAAAAGTTGTGTACGTTCTTTGTGCCCTTTTGCGGCTAAATAGATTTGGAGTAGTCCATGCCCCGTATCCTGATCTGTGATGATGAAGAAGGTATCCTGCGTTATCTGGCCAAGCTCCTGAAAACCCAAGGCTATACTGTCGAGACCTTCAGTAGTGGCACCGCGCTGTTGGCACGGCTGCAGGCTCCTGCCACAGAACCGGCTGACCTGCTGCTGCAGGATGTGCGGTTGCCGGACATCAACGGCATTGAAATTCTGAAACAGGCCCACCAGCTGCGTCCGACCATGCCGGTGGTGGTGATGACCGCCCATGGCACGGTGGATGATGCGGTACATGCCATCCGGTTGGGGGCCTATGATTACGTAATGAAGCCGTTTCCCAAGGAGAAGATCCTGGGGGTGCTGGCCAAGGCACTGGAGCATCATCGTCTGGCAGATGAGAACCGACGCCTGCGGGAGGAGCTGCAGCGGGGCGGAGAAGACAGCTCGATTGTCTTCTCCTCTCCCCGTTTCCGGGAGGTGTATGACCTGACCCTGCAGGTTGCCTCAAGTGATGCCAATATCCTGATTTTAGGGGAGTCCGGCACCGGCAAGGAACTGATTGCCCGCACCGTGCATACTAATTCCGGCCGTCGTGAGCGACCGTTTGTCTCGCTTAACTGTGCCGCCCTGTCAGATTCGCTGCTGGAAAGCCAGCTCTTTGGCCATCTGCGCGGTGCCTTTACCGGTGCGATCATGAATCAGAAGGGGCTGCTGGAAGAGGCGGATGGCGGCACCCTGTTTCTGGACGAGATCGGTGATGTCTCACCCACGGTGCAGGCCAAGCTGTTGCGGGTGATTCAGGAAAAAGAGTTCATGCCGATCGGCTCCACCAAGCCAAGCACCGTTGATGTCCGTTTTGTGGCTGCCACCAACCGTGACCTGCAGCTGGAAGTTGCTGAAGGCCGCTTCCGGGAAGACCTCTACTACCGCCTGAACGTCATCTCCCTGACCCTGCCGCCGCTACGGGAACGGCCGGAAGATATTGAACCGCTGGCCCGTCATTTTGTACGCCGCTTTGCAGCCCGGATGAAAAAAGAGCTGCATGGCATTGACCCTGATGCTCTGACCTGCATGTCCCGTTACCACTGGCCCGGTAATGTGCGTGAACTGGAGAATGTGATCGAGCGGGCCGTGATTCTGGCCCAGGGACCGTTATTGACCTCTGATCTGCTACCGGTCTGCAACAGGACCGCACCGCTGCGTGCTGATGAGCCCCCGCCGCTGATCTCCCTGGATGAGCTGGAACGACAGCATATTCTGGGGATCTACAAACAGACCGGCTTCCACAAGAGCAAGACCGCCGAGATTCTGGGGGTGTCCCGCAAGACCCTGGATCGCAAACTGATGGAATACAAGGCGGAATAGCCGCAAAAGAATGCAAGGAACGCAAAGATGAAAGGCCCCCGTGTCCATATCCGGCGACGTCTGCTGCTGACCACCCTGCTGCCGCTGCTGGTGGCCTTGCTGGTCAGCTGGCTGATCGGTGATCGTCTGATTGCCGCCAGGGTGGCAGGGCAGGCCCAGGAAGAGGCCCGCAGCGATCTTGGCACTGCCCGCGAACTGTACCAGGGTGAACTGAACCGGCTGGCTGAAGGGGTGCAGCTGATCAGCCGCAGCCCGGAGCTGGCCCGCAGCCTGCAAGAGCCGGCGGCTTTTGAACTTGCCCACCTGCTGGCGCTGCTGTCCGGCAGCCGCAGTTTCAGCTTTCTGACGGTGGTAGATCGTTACGGTCAGGTACGTTACCGTGCTGCCAATCCTGAATGTTCCGGTGATGCCCTGCGACACCTCAAGCCGGTGGCCGAGGCCCTTGCCGGGCGCCCCAGCCAGGGGACCATGCTGCTTTCCAGCCTGCAGGCCAGCCAGGAAAATCCGCTGCTGCCGGACCAGATGCTGGTTCCGTTACTCCCTTCACAACATGCTGTTCCCACCAACAGAACCGCTGAACAACGGGGCCTGTTTCTGGTTGCCGCTGCCCCGATTACCACTGCTGATGGTGAAATTCACGGCGCCCTGCTGGCCGGTCAACTGCTTAATAACAATGAGCAGCTGGCGGACCGGATCACCCGCGTGATTGCGCCACACCAACAGGATGCTACGCTGCGGGAGACCGCCACCATCTTTCTGGATGATGTCAGAATTGCCACCACGGTGGTTGATGAACGTGGCCACCGGGCCACCGGCACCCGGCTTTCTGCTGAGGTGGCTAAACAGGTATTACAGCGCGGTGAGCGCTGGATTGCACCGGCCTTTGTCCTGCACGAACGGTACTTTGCGGCCTATGAGCCGCTTAAGGACCTGGATGGCACCGTGATCGGCGCCTTGTATGTGGGGCTGCCGGAACGTCCTTACCTGCTGTTGCGCAGAAACCTAAACCTGACCTTCACCGTCCTTTTACTGGCCCTTACCCTGTTGGCCCTGGTGTTGACCGGCAGCCTGGGTAAACGGCTTGGCGAACGGGAAGAGGAGATCAGCACCCTGAACCGCACCCTTGAACAAAAGGTGCAGCAGCGCACCCTTGAACTGGAGGAGAAGAGCAGGCAACTGCTGGAGACGGAAAAAGAACTGGCCCGCAATGAGCGGCTGGCAGAGCTGGGGATGCTTTCGGCCGGTGTGGCTCATGAGATCAATAACCCGCTGGCCATTATCCGGGGTAATGCAGAGCTGCTGCAGATGTCGACCACTACAGATGCAGAGGATCAGGAAGAGGTTTCTGAGATTCTTGCCCAGGCAGGCCGGATCAGCCGGATCACTTCCAGCCTGTTGACCCTGGCCCGTCAGGACAAGCGGCAGGTCAGTCGTTTCCCCCTGGCGCCCCTTCTTGATGAAATCCTTGATCAGATCGGTCATCAGATACCGCTGGCCGGCTACGGGATTGAACGTAGCTATCAACAGACACCGATCCAGCTGGAGGCTGACCGTGAGCAGCTGCGTCAGGTCTTTACCAACCTGATCCTGAACGGCCTGCAGGCCATGGGGGGGGAAGGGTACCTGACCCTTAGTGCCACAGCTGATTCCGTGGGTTGCTGCTCAATCACCATTGCCGATACCGGGCCCGGTATCGCGCCGGATCAGCAGGAACACCTTTTTTCGCCTTTCTTTACCACCAAACAGAACGGCACCGGTCTGGGGCTGGCAGTCTCTTGGGGTATTATCCGCAATCATGGCGGCACCATTGAAGTCCAGAGCACCCCCGGTGGCGCACAGTTTACCGTTACCCTGCCATCAGCAGCCACCTGACAAAATCTGCAGCAGGCATACTTGCGTGGTGCGCCCAATAAGAGTAAAACGGTGCTGAACATCCGCTTGTTTTGCCCACTAACCCACGGGAGGTAGTTATGAGATTGAAAATATGGTTGATGGTAGTCCTTACCGCGGTGGCAACAGCCGCACATGCCGGTCCTTTTACCGATGAAATGTCCAAATGCCTGGTCAGATCCACCAGTGAGGCGGACAAGACCCTGCTGATCAAATGGATTTTTGCGGCCATGGCAACCCACCCTGATGTCAAATCTTTAAGTGGTGTTACACCTGAAATGGGGGAACAGCTCAACAAGGAAACCGGCAAACTGGTGATGCGGCTGCTTACCCAGAGTTGCAAGACTGAAACCAGGCAAGCGGTGAATTTTGAAGGAGAAGACACTCTTAAGGCAAGCTTTGGCGTACTGGGACAGGTGGCCATGCAGGGGCTTATGGCTAATGCTGAGGTTTCAAACTACTTTTCCGGTCTTGAAAAACATCTTGATGCAAAGGAACTGCAACGTACTTTTGGTAAAGAACAGGCTAAGCCCACTGCACCGGCAAAGTAAGACCATGCATCCCTTCCGGCTCTCTATAGTAACGGCAGTACTGTGTCTGACCAGTGGCTGCTCAACCTTTTCAGAGACGTTTGCTGATCGGCCCCACGCATCTTCTGTGGTGTATATCGGCACACGGGTTGATGTTGCTGTTGCCGGTGCCATGGGAGACAAATCAGCCGGTATATTCCAGCTGTTCGCACCGTTTGCCCTGTTTGACCTGCCACTGAGCCTGGCTGCAGACACCCTGCTGCTGCCCTACACCATAACCAAAGAGATGCAAGCCCCCAAGCGCATCCCGCCTGCGAAAGGTACGCCATGATCCTGCTCCGTGTTTTTTCTCTGTTTCTTATCAACCTCTGCCTGGTTCAGGCTGCTTCAGCCGTACCTTGCGGCAGTTATCTTGATCAGAAAAGCGGTTACTGGTTGCTGTTTCAACCGGATGGAACAGCCCAGGAATACAACCGGGACGGGATAGTGCAGGCGGTACACCAGTACTATCGGGCAGGACAATCGGTCTGGCTGCGTAATTATGAAAGCGGCTACAGCCAGCAGTTCCAGTTTGCTGGCAACGGCAAGCAGCTGAAAAAGTCTGACAGCAGCTGGGGTGACACCCTCTATATCCAGCAGCAGCGTAACAGCTGTCCATCCCTGCAAAAACTGGCCTACCTGACAAAACCGGACTGCAGCTATGGTAAGGAAAAGGAATGCTGCGCAGCAGGTGATAGCACAGCCTGTGTCACAGATGCACAAAACAGTGCCAATATTCCGGTATTGCAACAGCAGTGCCGCACTCAGCCGCAGGCATGTCTGGCGCTGCTGGAACTGTACGAAAAGGCAGCCAACAAACGGGATACTCCGTTTAGCGGTATGTATGCCGAGAAAAAGCCGTTACCAGCAGCACAGCTTGACGAAATTGCCGAATCCTGCAGACGTTTCAAAACCCCTGATCTGTGCCGCAAGTCGGTTCAGCAACTCTGGCGGGCGCAACAGTTCAGCCAGACCGCACAGCTGTTTGAAAACATGTGCAAGGCCCAACTGGATGAACATGCCTGTGCCCGGCACAACCAGCTGATCAGCCTGTCGTTTCCCAAGACAATCCCCCCTGCCACAGCTCTGTCCTGTGGTTCATACCGCAGCACCGTCTCCTCTCTGACCGGCACCCTGGATTTCAAGGATCGCGGCATGGTCACCATCGCACTGGGCAGCCAGCTGCGGGCCCGCCTTGAAGACGGTCTGATCAAGCTGCGCCATGACAAGGGTGGCGATTTTGTCTTTGCCCGACTGGGTGACACCATCCTGCTGGGGCTGGATGACTGGAACAACTTTGAAGTCTACCGCAGGGAGGCGGCCCCTCAACAAGTCTGCCAGGCTCCCATCATCTACAAAGAAGAGCCGCTTTCATCCAACTGCGGTCTGGACAAAGACCCTGCAGACTGCTGTAAGGCCGGTGATACCCAGGGCTGCAATCGTCTGGGCTCCATGGCTGCAATCGTCTGGGCTCCATGGCTGCACTGGTCAACAACTGGAAAGAGGCAGCGCTGCAGTACGCCAAGGTCTGCGAAAAAGGGGTGCGGGTCGGTTGTGAAAACTGGATTTACACGGTTGGCAAGACCGGTGATGAAGGGGTGGCAGCGGGTCTGAAGAAGCTCTGTGCCAAGGATGATCATCACGTTGCCTGCGATCTGCTGGAGACCGACAGGGTAAGCCAGGCCATGTTGGGGTATGAGCTGGAAAAGATGCTGAAGGAGACCAAGTCGGAGCAACCGGCTAAAAGACCCTGATTCAGATCTTTACAAGTTGCTACAAACCGCTTGACCCGACTACAGCTTCACAGTTTAGCGTAATCCTTGTCATGGCCACGACATCAAACCACAGAACAAGGAGACGCATTATGCAACCGAACGTAACCGTAGAAGAATGGGTTGGACGCTTCAGGGAGATCGGCCTGGATGAGGCAACCATGCAGCAGTGGCACCGCCTGTTTGAGCAGCAGAACCCGGCTGGCCACCAGAGCTTTCTGGAGTGGCTGGGATTACCAGCAGAGCGGATTGCAGAGATTCGTACTGCAAGTAGATAGACACCCCGCGGCCCCGGTTTCCCGGGGCCGTATCTTTTGGAGCCCGTATGTACCGCATTACCCAATTGGCCCGACTGTTCGGGCTTTCCCGCAGCACGTTACTCTACTATGACCGGGTTGGTCTGCTACAACCCGGTGGACGCAGCGAGGCCGGATATCGCTATTATTCCACTGCCGATAAAGACCGGCTTGCCACTATCTGCTCCTACCGCCAGGCCGGGCTGGGTATTGAAGCAATCCGTCGCCTTCTGGCAACCGCCGCAGAGGGCAGTGAGGCAGTTATCCGGCAACGGCTAGAGGCGATCGGCGGTGAAATCAAAAGCCTGCAGGCCCAGCAACAGTTGCTTGCCGGAATGCTGAATCTGCAGGCAGGCGGAGAACTGGCGGTTGCAGTGGACAAGCAGACCTGGATTGAGATGCTGCGGGCTGCCGGTATGGACGAACAGGACATGCAGCAATGGCACGCTGAATTTGAACGTCGTGCTCCCCAGGCCCACCACGCCTTTCTGCTCTCACTGGGAATTGATGAACAGGAAGCCCTGGTGATCCGGGATTTATCAGCCGGTCAGTGGACTGCCTGACAGCGGTAGCTACTTAAGCTCCTTTCAAGGCACGCTGGTTTGAACTGTAGATGCTGTCCCGCTCCGGTGCAGATCCTGTTACAACGCACTCAAGCCACTCGCTGGTCGTGAGCACCGCCGCAAAGCGTGACTGCATCACCACGGTCATCACCCGATGGATCTCCTCGGCAGTGGCACTGCCTGCCCGGTTGGCGTAGGCGAGCGAACCGCCGGCATCGGACAGAAACTCCACCTGAAAGCCGCGGTGCATGGCGGCAATGGCGGTGGAGAGGTCACAGTTGTGGGTCATATAGCCCACGATGGTCACGGTGGTGATCTGGCGCTCTTTCAGCCAGTTCTCAAGGTCGGTCTTGCAAAATGCCACCGGCATATCCTTCAGCACGTAATGATCCCATCCCCGTGACGTCACCACCGGATGCAGCTCTGCACCGGCTGTTCCTTCAGCCATGAACGGCGCCGAGGCAGGCAGGATGTTCTGCACCGCCACCACCGGAATGCCGGCTGCCCTGGCTGCATCCATGGCCCGGCCGATGTTGGCCAGCGATTGCTCCACCGGCGGCCAGGTGACCGGCAAGGTACTGCCGATGTAGTCGTTCTGTACGTCAATCACGATCAGGGCCCTGCGAATAGCGGTTTGCATGATGGTCTCCTTTGCTGTCCGGCAGCATTCTTATGAACTCAGTATTTCATCATTGCACCTGACAAACCAGTGGCCC
>DAIQQT010000109.1:0-7760 GCA_036786685.1 Trichlorobacter sp. | reverse complement strand
TATTGATGGCGAGATCATTGAGGCCGGCTTTGTGGTCGCCCGCGACACGCTTCTGTTTACCAATAAGAGGTTGATCGTTATTGAAGTGCAGGGGGTTTCCGGCAGGCAGATCGAGTATTTTTCAATCCCCTACACCAGTATTATGAAATTCAGTGTGCAGACCGGCGGCAGTTTTGACCTGAACGCAGAACTGAAACTGTGGATAGGCAATGAGACAATCCCGCTTGAAAAACGGTTCACCAGTGAACTGAATATCTATGAGGTACAGAAGATTCTTGCCAGCCGCGTACTGAAGTAACCCCGGGATGGCGTTTTTGTTCAGGAGGGAACCGCATGCCTTTTTTGAATCATAAGGGGATACCGTTGTATTATGAACAGCATGGCAGTGGTCCACCGCTGTTGCTGATCGCCGGCCTGGCCTCTGATTCCCAGAGCTGGCTGCCGGCGATTGAGGGGCGTGTTAAACAGTTTACCGTAATCCTGCTGGATAACCGTGGGGTAGGGCGCTCAACTCAGGAGTGCGAGATCAGCATCACTCTTATGGCTGATGACTGCGCGGCTCTTGTCCGTCATCTTGGGTATCAACGGGTTGCTGTTGCAGGGCATTCCATGGGTGGCATGATTGCGATGGAGCTGGCACGGCTGCATCCTGATCTGGTTGATCGTCTGGTGCTGGTTGCCACTGCAGCCAGAAATACAATGCGTAACAATCTATTGTTTCAGGATTGGGCTGACTGGTATGAGGCTGGATCCAACCGCGCTGCCTGGTTTCGCACGGTTCTGTACTGGATTTTAACGGAACATTTTTTTGAGAATCAGGCCTTGCTGGATGCGTCATTGGACTATCTGCTGCAGTATCCCTGGCCCCAGTCACCACAAGGGTTCAGAAAACAGATTGAGGCAATTGCCGGGTTTGATGCAACTCAGTGGCTTGGAGAGGTGATGATACCAACCTGTGTGCTGGCGGGCGAGTCTGATCTGCTGATGCCGCCGGAATGTTCGGCAGTACTGGCCCGGCAGTTGCCGGATGCCAGGCTGCAGATCGTCAAGGGCGCGGCCCATTCTGTACAGACAGAACAGCCAGAGGCGTTTGTAAAGACAGTACTGGAATTTTTAGGAGGACAGAGCAATGGATAGTTTCATGCAGGCGGCACTTGAAGAGGCGCGCCAGGGGTTGGCGGAAGGCGGTATCCCTATCGGTGCGGTGATTGTCCATCAGGGCAGGATCATCGGGCGTGGCCATAACCGGCGGGTGCAGCTGGGCAGTGCCATTCTGCATGGTGAAATGGATGCCCTGGAACGTGCCGGACGTCAGTCCGCCTCAGTCTACCGGGAATCGGTGCTGTACACCACCCTTTCACCCTGTCCGATGTGCAGCGGTGCGATTCTGCTGTATGGCATTCCCAGGGTGGTGATTGGTGAAAACCGCACCTATATGGGAGAAGAGGAACTTTTGCGCTCCCGTGGCGTGCAGGTGGAAGTCCTGCAGGATAGTCGCTGTATTGCATTGATGGAGCAGTTTATTGCTGAAAAGCCGGAATTGTGGAATGAAGATATCGGGGTTTGATATGATCCCAGATATTCCATTAGGCGGCGCAGAGCGCCTGCATGAGCCCTGCCGGATCTTTTGCAGCACCTTTCCGCCCGTTTTCCTCGCCAATAGCTACGGTTATTGCCTTGTCAAACGGACGAAAATCTGCAGGCAAACCATCTCGGCAGCATCTCATGCCCCAATGGAAAATCTGGGATGATGAAAGGAGTGAGCATGATTCGTCTGGGAATTATTGGGATACTGTTGTTGTGTGTCGTACCGGCGACAGCAGCATCATTGCCATGCAACGGGGTACAGCAGGTGCCCGCAACCTATGCCGCTGCCAACGGTGAGCAGATGCAGGCCTGTTTTGATCTTGTGCGCAAAAACGTTACCGTGGGGCTGGCTGACGGCAGCAGGGTAGTCCTGCCGGTGGCTGTGTCAGGTTCTGGTGCCCGCTACAGTGACGGTACCCGCACCTTCTGGGAACATCAGGGGATCGGCCGCTATTTTGTTGGTGAAAAGCTGCTGTTTGAGGGCGGTCCTGCCCCGGCAGCCGGGTATAAAAGCGGGGTAACCTCAAAGGTGCTGGTACAGACCGGCGTTACTGCTGATGGCCGTAAGATTGTCTATCCCGTCAGTAATGACCCTGAAGTGACGGCAATGCTGGTGGATATCGCCCCCAAGGCTGAGACCGGCTGGCATAAGCACGGCATTCCGGTCTATGCCTACATGCTTGCAGGAGAACTTGAAGTGGTCCTTGAAGGAGGGAAACGTCTTACCTACAAGTCCGGTGACGCCATTATTGAAGTGGTGGGCACCATGCACAACGGCATCAATAAGGGCAATGAAACGGCCAGGCTGGTGGTGTTTTATACCGGTAGTAAAGGACAGCCCAATGTGATTCGGAAGCAGGAGTAACGCTGCATGTCTCTATCGTCTCTCCTGCTGCGAAATTGCAGACCACTGCTGCTGGGGCTGTGGCTGCTGCTGGCTGCCTGCAGCGGTCCGTCCAGGCAGTATCAGGTCACGTTGGTTCATATGAATGATACCCACTCGCACCTGGAGCCGGTGGCGGTTAATCTGGCTATTAAGGGCGAAACCGTTACGGCACAGTTGGGCGGATTCGCCCGTTTGAAGACGGTTGTTGATCAGATGCGGGCTGAAGACAAGGAGCTGTTGCTGCTGCACGGCGGTGATGTGGTGCAGGGAACACTCTATTTCACCCTGTTTAATGGTCTGCCTGAGTTTGATTTTCTTAACCTGCTTGGTCTGGACGCCATGACCTTTGGCAACCACGAGTTTGATCGGGGAGTCGCGGCTATCCCGGCCTGGATCAAGCGCAGCAGCTTCCCCTGGCTTTCGGCCAATATTGATTTTTCAGCAGAGCCCGCCATTGCGCCGTTGGTCAAACCGTACCTGATCAAAGAGATTCATGGTGAAAAAATAGCCATTATCGGGGTCACCACGGAAACCACGCCGCAGACTACTCTGCAGGTGGGCAAAGTGGTTTTCAACGATGCCGTGAAATCTGTCCGTACCCAGGTGGCTGCGCTGGAGGCTCAGGGAATCAACAAGATTATCTTGCTGTCACATCTGGGCTACCAGCAGGACAAAGAGCTTGCTGCAAAAGTAGCTGGTATCGATATTGTGGTCGGCGGTCACAGCCATACCCTGATGGGGGATGAAACGGTCCTGGGGAACATCGGCCTGTTGCCTGAAACCGTCTATCCAACCGCATTAACGGGGCCTGATGGCAAGCGGGTGCTGGTGCTGCAGGCCTGGCAGTGGGGACACTTTCTGGGCCGGTTGCAGGCAACCTTCAGCCCAGACGGAGAGATTGAGCAGTTCAGTCATAAGGCGGTGATTCCGACAGGCAACAGCTTTATGCACAATGATCAGGTTGTGCAACCCGGAACGCCGGCATATCAGGCCATAACGACCGCTCTTGAGCAGACCGGTGTTGCGCGGATTGTTGCTGAAGACCCGCAGATGGCCGCTCTCCTTGCCCCCTATGCAGGTCAGGTGGCAGCCTATCGTTCGGTTGCCATTGCAACTGCGGTGGACGATCTGGTGCGTGGCCTGAACAGCGGACCGGGGCCGCTGGCAGCGGATTCGATGCTGGCGGCAGTGCCCAATGCTCAAATGGCGATTATGAACTATGGTGGAGTTCGCCGGGATCTGTTGCGTGGCAGTATTTCCGCTGGTGACCTGCTGGAAGTCATGCCGTTTAACAACACCCTGGTGCTGGTGGATCTGACCGGTGCTGAGTTGAAACAGGCTTTGGAAGACGCGGTTGAGTTTCTGCGGATTAAATTTGGCGCCAATGAGGCGGTCATGCCCTATGTTGCCGGATTGCGGCTGCACCTGCAGCTTGCAGCACCAAAAGGCAAACGGGTTGCACTGCTGCAGGTCCGCTCGGCAGATGGGCGTTTCAAGCCGGTTGATCCGGCTGCAGTCTATCGGGTTGTGGTGAATACCTTTGTGGTAGAGGGGGGCGATGGATTCGGTCTTATCAAAACAGCCTCCGGTTTTAAAAGCGATACCGGCATTGTTGATAGCGATGCCTTGCGTGACTATCTGAAATCTGTCGGCACCATTCATAAGCCTGTTGAACAGGGAGTTATCCTGTTGCCAGACCACAACTGAGAAAAAGGAGTGTACTGACCCGTGTTGCATGGAATCTTTGGCATTACCGTCCTGCTGGGGGCTGCCTGGCTCTTGAGTGAAAACAGATGGGTCATTCACTGGAGGCTGATTCTCGCAGGCCTTGGTCTGCAGTTGCTGATCGCCCTGTTGATGCTGAAAGCTGCGCCATTCAGGCAGCTGTTTCTGGGGCTGAATGAGGCGGTTATCGCCCTTGAACAGGCAACCAGGGCAGGCACCTCGTTTGTGTTCGGCTATCTGGGGGGCGGGCCGTTACCGTTTGTTGAAACAGCACCGGGAGGCTCCTTTTCATTGGCTTTCCAGGCCTTGCCGATGGTGCTGGTAATCGGTGCGCTGACTGCAGTTCTGTACTACTGGCGAATTTTACCCAAAGTGGTGCAGGGCTTTTCCTGGATACTGCGCAAAACCATGGGGATTGGCGGTGCGCTGGGGGTTGCTGCTTCCGGCTGTATTTTTCTGGGGATGATTGAATCGCCTCTGCTGATCCGTCCCTACCTTGTCCGTATGACCCGTAGCGAGCTTTTTGCCATGATGTCGGTCGGGCTTTCCTGTATTGCCGGTACCATGCTGGTACTGTATGCCACCGTGCTGCAAAAGGTCATTCCAGATGCCCTGGGGCATATCCTGACCGCTTCCATTATTCACGCCCCTGCCGCACTGGTGGTCGCTTCCATCATCATCCCCGAGACCCGGGAACAGACGCTGGGGGGAGAGATCACCTCCTATGAGGCATCAAGCGCCATGGATGCACTGGCCAAGGGGACCTGGGACGGTCTCAAGCTACTGGTCAATATTGTGGCGATCCTGATTGTGTTTGTTGCTTTGGTAAAGCTGGTGAACATCGGGCTCGGCCAGATGCCGGATGTTATGGGGGCACCCATTACACTGGAAAGGATCCTGGGGATGCTGCTGTCGCCGGTGGTCTGGCTGATCGGCGTACCGTGGTCAGAGGCAGGCACTGCCGGATCGTTGATGGGGATCAAGATCGTGCTGAACGAGTTTCTGGCCTATATCCAGTTTTCTGCCCTGCCGGAAGCAGCACTCAGCCCCAAAAGCAGAATCATCATGACCTATGCCATGTGCAGTTTTGCCAACCTGGGCAGCCTGGGTATCCTGATCGCCGGGCTGGGCAGTCTCTGTCCAGAACGGCGGGATGAGGTCGTAAGCATGGGGGCAAAGGCTTTAATTGCCGGGGTGCTGGCATCGCTGATGACCGGTGCAGTGGTGGGAATGCTGTAGTACTCTTTTGTCCGGCCGGTTGTGTATAGGCGATTATATGGTATGTATAGCGGTACCACCACGTATGAGGGAGGGTACATGATGCTGCTACGAACGTCTGCGATACGTCTGCTGATACTGGTTGTCTTTACGTTGCTGCCGTTTACGGTGCTGGCAAATGATCATAAAACAGTGCCGCTCAGCGCTGAAGAGCTGAAAGGCATCACCCCTTTTGCAGCTGTTGTCCAGCGCAACTGGAATAGCTGGTCCAAGGGGAATGCTACAGTGACCAAGCTGGACCTGATCGCACAGATGGCCAGTCCTGCCTATACAGGTGAGGATGCAGCTGCTCTGGTGGCATTGGAGATCTATCTCAAGAAAAATCCAGCGGTTGATCTGGCAACTGCTGCTGCCATTGATGATCCAAAGATTCTGGATCGCTATTACCGTAATGTTCTGAAGCTGCGTCGGGTTAAGCGGGTGTTGTTTGCCAACGGGCAGCCAACCTTTGAATTGCTACAGCAGGGGCCGGTGGGGGACTGCTATTTTTTCTCCGCTTCAGGCTGGATGGCCAGGAACCGGCCCGGCGACGTGATGAACGCCATTACCCGGTTGGATGATGGTCGTTTTCGTGTCCGTTTTGCCAATGGTGATGAGGCCACGGTAACGGCTCCCACCGATGCAGAACTGGCAATCAATGATTCAGATTCCACCCTGCAGGATGGAATCTGGATGTCGGTACTGGAAAAGGCCACCGGTACCATTCAGGCCCGGACCTATCGGAAGTCAGCCGAGATACCGGACCCCACCGTGGCTATCGACACGGCAGGCATACCGATCGGCAGTGTGGTAAAACGCTGGACCGGGCAAGAGGTGAAGGTATTCCGCCTTGGTGCGCGGGTGCAGCGGGATCAGGTGCGCAGGGCGCTTATCAGGATGCAGGAGCGCACGTCACTGGCAACCTCGCTTCTGCTGCATCGTCCCCCGGCAAAACTGGCCTATGATCATGTCTATGCCATTATGGGCTTTGATCCGGCAACGGATACGGTCACCATCTGGAACCCCTGGGGAACGGATTTCACGCCTAACGGTCCATCCGGGCCAGAAAACGGTTATGCCCGCAAAAAAGGAATCTTTACCCTGAGCTTTGATGAGTTTGTTTCGTTTTACAGCTATCTGGCCATAGAGCAAAATTAGGAGGGGACATGCGCGGTTTGGTTTTCTGTCTGGCACTCGTACTGCTGCTGGCCGCTGCTCCGACTCTGTTTGCTGCTGATGTTGGCGGCACCGAGTACCAGTCTCCCTACGGGGTAAAACTGCCCTGGCCGATACCGGCGCTGATCCCTGATCTGCTGGAGGGTAAACGGGGTGAGCAGGGCCGGGAGGCGAAGATACCTGAGTCTGAGTGGTATGGCCACAGCCATCCCTGGGTCGGCCCCTGGGGGCCGCTGCCCCACAGGTATAAGCCCCCTAGAATTGCCGAAGGAAAGAGCGATGACTGGAAACGGGCACGGATTATTGCAACGGCGCTCCGTTTTATCGGCTATCATTACCGTCACCACTATATCCCGGACTGGAACCCGCCACCTGGCTGGTATAATCCCAAACCGGGCGGTACCCGCCATGATGGTAAAGGGCTTGACTGCAGTAATTTTACCTCGTTTGTCTATAATCAGGGACTGGGCATCCATTTCAGTTCAGATGTCCAGAAACAGGCTGCCACTGAAGCAGTGACCATCAACGGGACTGAGCAGACGGTAGCAATAAAACTGATTCCCCATCAGGATTCTGCCGAGGCATGGGCCAAGGTGCTGAAGCCGGGCGACCTGCTTTTTATCCGACCCCGTAATAGCGAGACGGTTTCCCATGTGGTGATCTGGATCGGTTCCTGGGGCGTGCCGGGTGACCAGCCTCTGGTTATGGACAGTCACGGTGCAGATGTGCGGGATGAGGATGGCAAGCTGATACCTGATGGTATTCACCTGCGACCATTCCGTCCCAATTCCTGGTATGCAACCCGTGCTGATCACGGGTTGCGCATTATCGGTGAGTAATTACCTAAAAGGAGCTTGTGTATGAAAAAACTGCTTGTATCGCAAATTGTCCTGCTTCTGTTTTCTGCTGTTTCAGTATCTGCTGCAGATCAGTCGCTCTGTGCCTCTGACGCAGATATTTCATTTCATGCCAACGGCACATTACAGACCTGCAACCTGAAGAAGGTCTATGAACAGGGAAACCTGAAGTGCAATGCCTTTAGCCCGATTTCGTTCTACGCAAACGGCGTACTCAAGTCATGCGTGCTTTATGAGGATCTGAAGCTGAACGGCGTTACCTGCGGTGATCT
>DAIQQT010000108.1:0-7761 GCA_036786685.1 Trichlorobacter sp. | reverse complement strand
GGTCGCCCGTGATGAGGCCTTTGGGTCGATTATTATTGATCAGACACCGGCTGAATCAAAACTTGTGCTGGAAAACCCGCCAGAGCCAGGAAAATACTACATGCGCGTTGCTGCACGGAATGCCGATCAGGAGACCGGCGCGTTTTCAAAGTCCGGCAGTTTTGAAATCGAGCAACCAAAGCATTATTTTTATGAGACGCTTGGATTTGTTGGCGGGGTAGGCCTGGCTCTGCTGCTGGTACTGTTGTAAGGATAGCCCATGCCCACGAATCCGGTTACGCGTAACCTGCGCTTCCTGCTACTGCTGGCAGCAACGCTTCTTATTCTTCTATCTGTTGATTATCTGGGAGCTTTTGCCGGAGTTGACACCTATTTCTATGACACGTTTTTACGGCTGAGGGGAAACCGGTCGGCCTCTGGCAAAATTGTAATTGTCGCGGTTGACGCTAAAACATTGGACCGGTTTGGACAGTGGCCGATCAAGCGACGTTATTATGCAGAGATGCTTGATCGCCTTGATCAGGCAGCCGTTGTTGGTTTCGATCTGCTGCTGCGGGAGCCGACGGATGATGATGGGCTGCTGGAGAGAGCAATCAAGCGTCATGGCAGGGTAGTGTTGCCGGTGTATGTGGGCACCACGGCCCAGCCGATCGGACCGCTTGATCGTTTTTCACCAGCAGGAATCGGACATATCCATATTGAGCTGGGGGTTGATAATACCGCCAGGGAGCTGTTCCACAGTATCTACAGCAATGCCGCATTCCTGCCTTCTCTTTCGTCCAAAATGTATGAGCGGGCTTTTCTTCACTCCTTTACACCTCTTGATTCCCCTCCAGCATCTCTGTCCAGTACGGCATCGGGCAGGGTTGTTCAGCAGGACCTGCACAGGATAAACTATTATGGTACGCCAGGCAGTTTTACACGGGTTTCGCTGGCTGATCTGCTTGATGGGACGGTCCAGCCAGCCTATTTTAAAGACAAGCTGGTGCTGGTTGGGCTGACGGTGCCGGGGATACTTGATGAGGTCTCAACGCCGTTAAGTCAAAACAGAAACCGGATGCCCGGTGTTGAGGTGCATGCAAACGTCCTGAATAACCTGTTGGATAACAGCGGCATTCATGAACTACCGGCATTTTTGCGCGCTTTCACCATGTTTCTCACTGCGTTGCTACTGGCGGTTGTTCTGGCCAGAGGTGATGAAAAACAGTCAATTCTGATCTGGGCGCTGAGTCTGTTTTTTGTGTTGCTGACTGCCTTTGTCTTGCTTGCTGGTATTCACTGCTGGGTTCCTCCCACACTCTTCCTGGTCGCCTTCAGTGTCATATTTGCTGCAGTCTATCTCTACCGTCTGGACAGTGCAGCCCGAAAGCTTGACCATGAATATGAGATCATGACTGCCCTGCTGGGCCGGGATGCCAATGAAAGCCCTGAACAGGTGGCAGGCAGCGGACTGTTCGGTTTTCTATCTGAAGGTGGTATCAATGCCAAGATTGTCCGCCAGGTCGGCATGACCACCACGCTGCTGGGGCTGCATAAACAGTTGGAAAGTGCCCTGAAGACAGAACGGGAGGCGCTTGACAACCAGATCAGGTTTGTGGAGATGCTTTCCCATGAGTACCGCACCCCCTTGGCGATTATCCGGGCTAATCTGGACATCCTTGAGATGAAGGACGAAGACCTGGGGGGGCAGCTCTCCGGGAACTTTTCCAAGATGAAGCGAGCGGTTTCCCGCTTGGTTGAGGTGATGGAGACCTCATTGGGACGGCAACGGCTTGAAGAAGCCAGGGCAGCGCTGCCGACCAGCGAAAAGATTGCCCTTACGGATTTTCTTGATTCGTTGCTTACGGAATCGGCGGAACTCTGGACTGAACGCAGCTTTGAACGGCTTGGCGGTGGCTGTTCAGGCTGTTGTGTGCTGGGAGACCGCTTGATGCTGAAGACCGCTGTGCTGAACCTGATTGATAATGCCGTAAAATACTCTGCGGTGCAGGAACCGGTACGGGTGTTTCTTGAAAAGCAGGGCAGCCTGGCTGTTGTGTCGGTTGTGAACCGGGGAACAACGGTTGCACCGGAAGAACTTGAACGGGTCTTTGATAAGTTCTACCGTGGCGGCAGCAGCACCAATACCAGGGGGGCTGGACTTGGCCTCTATCTGGTACGTAAGATCATTGAACAACTGGGGGGCAGTGTGACTTTGGCCAGTGATGCCGGCCAAAGTACGACTGCCACCATTAAGCTGCCGCTCTGTGGTTAGTTTCAAGCCGTAACATCCCCTCTGTCGTCCATCTTTTTCTCCAGTCAGATTTAGTCACAATTGGTTGTTTCTCATTGCTTGAAGCACTGATAAAGGCTTGTTAAGGTCAGGGTGCCTCACACAACGGTATCTGACGGATGTGCCCAAATCAGTCTGGTGGTAGACAGGCAGGTATGCCATGGCAGCTCAAGCGTGCGAAATAGATGTAGTAGCTAAAAAACCTTGTCCGGAGATGCTCTTGGGGCTGTCGTTGCCCGCGCTTGTAGAACTGTTTGATCTGCCGCTGAAGTATCTGTCGGTTGCCGGTTTTGAGATCATCATGTTTCGCTGTAGCGGTTTATATCTGATCTGCACCTGTTCAGGCGGGGCCTGTGTGCAGGCTCGTTATTCGGATACGTGTTCATTATAGCAGCAGGAGGATAGGATCATGACACTCATGGAGCAACAACGATTTCTTGAAGGGATTACCCATATACGTGATGTTGACTTTCTGAGCTGGCAGGGCTGGGAACAGTTAATGGCCTGGGTGCGGCGCCAGGCCTGGCGGGGTGATTTTTTCGGTGGTGAAAAAATACCGTCCCGGCTGCTTTACCCCAAGTCCTTGACCCGGGAGCTGATCAGCTATATGGCAGCATGATTGCTTTTGTCTTATCAAAAGCTGTGCTACAAAACAGCGGATGTCGTTTGGGGGATTGTACAGAGGAGTAGAAGTTATGGGCACAGGATTCAAGGTTCTCATTGTTGAAGATGATCAGGATCTGCGTGAGAGCGTTGTTGAATATCTGACCATGGCCGGTTTTGAGGTCAGCGGGGTCAGGAATGCTGCCGAATTTTACCAGGCAGTAGCCCTGGGGGGCTGGAGCGTTGTGGTGATAGACGTCGGTCTGCCTGATCAATCCGGTTTTGTGCTGGTTGAATATGTTCGCGCCAATACGGATATGAAGGTCATTATCCTGACAGCCCGTGATGCGCTGGATGACCGGGTCAAAGGGTATGATGCCGGTGCTGATCTCTACCTGATCAAGCCGGTTGACTGTCGTGAACTGGCGGCTGCCATTACCAGTCAGGCGCAACGCTATAGTGCCCGCACCGCCCAGCAGGTACCGGTCCAGAATCTGACCCCTTCAAGTGATCTCTGGGTACTTGCCCAAAGCTCCTGGACGCTGGTATCGCCCGATGGAACCCAGATCCAGCTGACCGGCAAGGAACTGCAGTTCATTGAGCTATTGGCCGTACATCCCGGTAAAGCTGCCTCCAGAGATGCACTACTGATAAAACTCTACCAACGCCATGATGAGTATACCAGCAGGTCTCTTGATTCTCTGGTGCGCCGGGTACGGGTTAAAATTATGTCTGTTACTGATGTGCCGGTGCCGATCAAGACGGTACATGCGGTTGGTTACTGTTTTTCAGCTACACTGCGTTACATGTGAACCTGTCTGCTGACTGGACGGCTCCCGTCCTGTCTTCTCTTTTTGTACTCCTCTCTCAATCTGAAACTCTTCTTATGCTGTCATATTTGGTCAGATTTGCTTCGATTTGATCGGTTGTTTTTTGCCCTTGCGATGCCTGATAGTGCCCGCTATCCGGCTTTCCCTGAACAAGGTGCAAGTCGGTGGTTACGCAGGCTAATCACAACACAACCAGACTAAAGAGGAGTAAATCATGAAAAAACAACTGAAACGGATTCTGCCGGTGGGCTTACTACTGCTGGCATCCACCGCAACTGCCGGGGTACAGCAGGGACAGTTTTCTTTGTCACCGGTGGTTGGTGGCTACACCTATGAGGGACAGCAGCATCTGGGAACAGATCTGGTTTTTGGTGGCAGGGCAGGCTACAACATCACCAAGCAACTGGGAATTGAAGGGCTGTTTGATTATGTGAACCCTGAACTGACCGGGGGCAAGAAAAATGTCACCATGTACCGTTACGGCGGTGAGCTGCTGTATCACTTTATGCCGGACAATAATTTCGTACCCTATATTGCCGCCGGATTTGCCGGATTGAAGTTTGATGGTGCCAATGCCGCTTCCAGGAGTACCTATGGTGCAGCTGACTACGGTGTCGGTGCCAAATATTTTCTGGCTGACCGTTTTGCCCTGCGGGCCGATGTCCGGCATATCATGTACAACTTTGATGAGACCGTAACCCATAACCTTGAGTATACCGTGGGTGCCTATATACCGTTCGGAGGTGCCGCTCCGGCAGTCAAGCCGATAGAGGTAGCGCCTGCCCCTGAGCCGGCCAAGGTTGTGGCGCCTGCGCCGGTTGCTCCCAAGGCCTTCCTGCATGCGACACCGCAAAATATTACCAGTGGCGAACAGGCCACCTTGCAGTGGAGCTCAAGCAATGCAAAAAACTGCTCCATTCAACCGGGTATCGGTTCTGTGTCGCTCTCAGGTTTTGCCACCGTTACACCAACAGCGGATGCGGAATATATCCTTACCTGCAAGGGGGAAGGTGGTGAGGCGACCAGCAAAACCGCTGTTGCGGTCAAACCGGCTCCGGTGGTGCAACCTGTACAGCCTGCTCCCGTGGTGGAGCAGGCTGCTGCCAAGGCGTCTGCCACCCAGCTTTGCAGCCCCACTGTGCTGAATATCAAGTTTGACACCAACAAGACTGCTATCAAGCCGGCCTATCAGGATGAATTGGCAAAATTGGGAACCTTCCTGAAAGACAATCCGAACGCCAAAGGCAGTATTGAAGGACACACCGACAGCGTTGGCAACAAGAAGGCCAACATGAAACTCTCTCAGCGCCGCGCTGAAAGTGTCCGCAGCTACATCATCAAAAATTCCGGTATTGATGCCAGCCGGATTACCGCCAAAGGCTTTGGCCCCACCAAGCCGGTTGCCGATAACAAAACTGCAGCTGGAAAAGCAAAGAACAGACGGATCGAAGCCAACTTCAGCTGCGAATAATGTTGTTGTATCCACTGCCCTTCATGCGCCAACTCGCTGGAGGGGCAGTGGCTTTTGTATATGTTGATTCTTACAAAATCCTACTTTTTGTAAAATAGGGTAAAATTAGCTGTATTTGTCCTGAATTTTTGCGTATTTTACAATCCCTTGAAAATACATATGAAATACTGTTGCTGCAGACAAACATCGGTTTAGCCCTGATTAAAAGTTCGACTGCTTAAACATGCCGGGTGGGGGGGGCTGCCGCCTGTCGGATTCTGTCGGAAAAAATCCGATTTAGTGGGTTGCTATCTGCTCTGTCTCTGCAGGATAGTGCGGCACGCTAAGGTTTTTCGAAGTGCATTTCCCGAAATCCCTGACTGTTCACTGAAGGTAGATGCCTTTACTCTGTCAACATTGTCAACATGGGGATGTGGCCGCAGTTGTTTTTCATCTTTTTTTAAATCGGCTAAATTAGGCTGTATTTATCCTGTTGTTTTGTGTGCTTTGCAACGGTCTGAAAATACAGTTGATAATTTCGTTATGGGTAAATGCAGGTTTGGTCTTGATTAAAAGTACGACTAATTAAACAAGCTGGGCGGGGATTGCTATGGGTAACCGGAGACTGGGTGGTATGAGACGGGGGCTATTGGTTCATCTGGGCATATTGTTGTCGATGGCTGTTATGGTGTTCACACTTTCGGGTGTGGCATGGGCGGCGAATATCGATCTTCAGGTGTCTGCTTACACATGGACTCCTGATCCGGTTGTCAATGGAAGTACTGCAACCTTTACGCTTACGGTCCAGAATAACGGGCCGGCGTCTTCTGCTGCAGCCACTCTTACCGTTGCTTTGCCAAGTAATGTTACCTATGTTGGCAATACTTCAGGGTGTAGCTACTCCTTCCCCAATCTTACCTGCCCTGTTCCTATGCTGGCGCTTGGAGAAAGTGCAACGGTGGTCTATACGGCCAACGGGAACGGTGCCGGTGTGCAGACTACTACGGCAGTGGTTGCTGAAAGCCCGGTTACCAATACAGATACCAATTCAGCAAACGATACACTGTCCAAAAGTGTTACCAGTATCAAGGGTGCAGATCTGGCAGTAACCAAAACCGGCCCGGGCGGCTGTACCAGCGGATGTACTGCCGTTGCTGGTGCGGTTATTAGTTTTGAGATAAATGTGACGAACAACGGGCCAGATCCTGCTACCGGTTTCCGCGTCACGGATAATCTGCCTGCCACCTCAGATTTTACCTACGGGTCAGCCAGTGGCAGCGGTTGGACATGTTCCCACGCCGGCACAACGGTGACGTGCGACTATAACGGTGCCAGTGTTGCCTCGGGAACCTCTACCCCGACACCAATTACTGTTACCGGTACCGTTATAACGTCTGGCGGTACCATAACCAACGGTGCGACGGTTGCAAGTACTGACAGCCAGACAGCTGATTATAATACGTTAAATGATACGGTGAGCCGGGTTGTTACGATAACTGCAGGTACCAACCTGCGAGCTAATAAGTCAATGGTGTCAAGCGCCACCGGGCTGACCAGTATGGTGCCTGGTGAAGCGGTGACACTGACTCTTTCCGCCACCAATACCGGTACCCAGCAAGCCACCGGGATTAGTGTGACCGATACCGTGCCAGCAGATTTTACCATTGGTGCGCTGCCAGGTGGTTGTACACGGGGCGGACAGTTGATCACCTGTACAATTGCCAGTCTGAATAGTGGCGCTACGTCTTCGGCTTTTGTTATTCCGTTGACGGTGGCGGGAACTGCAGGAACCAGCGGCAGCAATACGGCAAATGTCAGCCGGACCTTGCCGGCCGGTGGAACAGATACCCCGGCTACCACTAATTACACAATTGTGTCGCCTTTTACTCAGTTGACCATTACCAAGACCAAGGCCGCACTGGTGGATGTTTCTCCGGGGAATAACGACCCTGTGCAGACCGGCCAGAAAATCCTTAACACCATTACCGTTACCAACAGCACCAGTTCAACCTCTGCCGCCACCGGTACGGTTACGGTGGTGGAGTATCTTGACAGCCATCCCAATGAAACCTTTGATGCCCTGACCAGTGCATCTTCAACTGCGGGCTGGAGTTGCACTGATAATGGTGCAACGGTTACCTGTACCTTCCCCATTAGCGGCTCCCTGACACGTGGTGCTTCGCTGCCAAACCTTGTGTTCACTACCAATGCCGTGGGTAGTGCCATGACTCTGACCAACCATGCCTGCACCGGTGGTACCCTGTCCTCCCACAGCCCTGCTGATAACGATGCTGTTCCTGAGTGCAGTGGCGCAAAAAGTATCTACAGCACGCCGATCAACATTGATATCGGCATTACCAAAACTGTAGATGACAATGCCATTTCCGCCTCGGAAAACAGTTTCACCTACACCATAAAGGTACACAATTATTCGGTAACCGACACCGCACCGACCGTTGTTGTAACCGATGCTATTCCAATGTATTACAGCGGTCCGGCAGGCACTACCGGAATTGTCGCAAGTCTGGATGTGACCGGTGCCGGTGAGGGTTGTACCGGTACAAGCACACGGGTCTGTACGCTTAAAAACATCCCCCCCGGCGGTG
>DAIQQT010000107.1:0-7825 GCA_036786685.1 Trichlorobacter sp. | reverse complement strand
ACCGGCATTGAAGTGGCAGCCGAATCGCTTTTTGACATCCAGGCCAAGCGCCTGCACGAGTACAAGCGCCAGCACCTCAACGTGCTCCATATCCTCACGCTCTACCTCCGCCTCAAGCGCGATCCCGCCGCCGACTTGCCACCCCGCACTTTCATCTTCGGCGCCAAGGCCGCCCCGGGCTATTTCCTGGCCAAACTCATCATCAAACTCATCAATTCCGTTGCCGATGTGGTCAATAAGGACCGGGAAATCCAGGACAAACTGAAAATCGTCTTTCTCGCGAACTACGGGGTCAGCCTGGCAGAAAAAATCATTCCCGCTGCCGACCTTTCAGAACAGATCTCTACCGCAGGGACGGAGGCTTCGGGAACTAGCAACATGAAGTTCGCCTTGAACGGCGCTCTTACGATGGGAACTCTGGACGGCGCGAATATCGAAATCCTTGAAGAAGTGGGAAAGGAAAACACCTTCATCTTCGGACTCGACAGCGCCGGTGTGAGGGACCTCAAAAACAGCGGCTATGATTTTCCTCCCCGTCGAATCACCGCCAACCTGGCACCGGCCGACCTGAAAAAAGAAGGGGCTGCCTTTGATCTGCCGATCTCCATCGGCATCCTGGCTGCCACCGGAACCATCACCGGCGACCGCTTACATCGCTATATCCTGTTGGGTGAACTCTCCCTTGATGGCAGCCTGAAACCGGTGCGGGGCGCTCTGCCGGTGGCGGTGGCTGCCCGTCAGGCCGGGCTTTCCGGGCTGATTCTGCCGGTTGAAAATGCTGCCGAGGCAGCTGTTGTTGAAGGGATTGAGGTCCTACCCGCCGCCACCCTGGCCGATGTGGTTCAGTTCCTGCGGGGAGATTTGGAGATCGCCCCCAAACAGATTGATCTACACCAGCTTTTTCAGCAGCAGGAGGAGCATGCGGAAGACTTTTGCGAGGTGCGCGGCCAGGACCATGCCAAGCGAGCCATTGAGGTCTCCGCTGCCGGGGGGCATAACCTGCTGATGATCGGCCCTCCCGGTTCCGGCAAGACCATGCTGGCCCGCCGGATTCCTTCTATTTTACCCCCCCTTGGATTTGATGAAGCCATTGAAACAACTGCTGTATTCAGCGTTAGTGGCCTGCTTGAATCCGGCCATGCTCTGGTCACCAGCAGACCATTTCGCAGCCCACATCATACTATTTCGGATGTTGGCCTGATCGGTGGTGGCTCTTCACCGCGACCCGGCGAGGTTTCCCTTGCCAACCACGGCCTGCTGTTTCTGGATGAGTTACCGGAGTTCAAGAAAAACGCCCTTGAAGTGCTGCGCCAGCCCCTTGAAGATGGCAAGGTTACCATCTCTCGCTCACTGCAATCCCTGACCTACCCCTCCCGTTTCATGCTGGTGGCAGCCATGAACCCCTGCCCCTGCGGCTACCTGGGGGACCCGACCCATGCCTGCACCTGCACCCCTATTGCCATCAAGCGTTACCGTTCCCGCCTCTCCGGGCCTTTACTGGACCGGATTGATCTGCATGTCGAAGTACCTGCCGTGGCCTATCGCGACCTGTCTGACACTCGTGAAACCGAGTCATCCGCTGTCATTGCCAACCGGGTGATCCAGGCACGCCAGATTCAGCTGGAGCGGTTCAAAGGAACCAAAGTACATTGCAATGCCCAGATGAATGCCCGTCTGATCAAAAAGCATTGCGAGCTTGATAACGCCGGCCACCGCATGCTGGAACTGGCCGGAGACAAGCTGGGCTTCTCGGCCCGCAGCTACTCCCGCATCCTCAAGGTGGCCCGCACCATTGCCGACCTGGCAGGGGCCGAAGCGATCCATGAGCCGCATCTGGCTGAGGCGATCCAGTACCGCAGCCTGGACAGAAAGGTTTCCCATGCCTGAGACCATTGCAATTGATACCGACTACATCAAGCTGGACAGCTTTTTGAAGCTGGCCAACCTGGTCATGAGCGGTGGCGAAGCCAAAATCGTAATTCAGGAAGGGCAGGTCAAGGTAAACGGCGAGGTCGAGTCCCGCCGGGGACGCAAGCTGTACCCAGGCGACACCATTAGCGTCACCGGCTGCTCAACCTTTGTGATCGGGCGGGAATAGCAGACTACTATATACAGGGGAGGTTGCCATGCTGCAGGAGTTTAAAACCTTTGTCATGAAGGGCAATGTGCTGGATCTGGCTGTTGGTGTTATCATCGGCGCAGCCTTTGGCAAGATTGTCAATTCTGCGGTCAATGACCTGATCATGCCGCTGGTCGGTCTGGTGATGGGCAAGGTGGATTTCAGCAATCTGTTCATCAGCCTGAAAGGGGGCGAGTATGCGACTGTTGCTGCAGCCAAGGCTGCCGGTGTACCCACCATAAACTATGGGATTTTTCTTAACACCACCCTTGATTTTCTGATCATGGCACTGGTGATCTTTATGATTGTCAAGGCAGCCAACAAGGCCCGCAGGGCTGAAGAACCCGCTCCGGCACCGGCACCGCGCGAGTGCCCTTTTTGTAAATCAGCGGTACACGACGAGGCGAGCCGTTGTCCTCACTGTACCTCGCAGCTTGATGCTACGGCCTGAAAGGAGTCTGGCATGAAACGCTTGATCACCTTTGTTGCCCTGTTTGCGTTCACTATCCTTGCAGTCAATGCTGCACAAGCTGCTCCGGCCCGGCTGACCTGGTACGGCCAGTCTGCCTTCAAGGTGGTAACGCCCAGCGGCAAGGTGCTGCTGGTCGACCCCTGGATCAGCAACCCTGTTAATCCCAATGCCAGACAGCAGCTGGAAGAGCTGGGCAAGGTGGATATGATTCTGTTAACCCACGGCCATGGCGATCATATCGGCGATTCGGTGGATATTGCGAAAAAGACCGGTGCCAGGCTGGTGGCAACCTTTGATCTGCAAAAGGCGATGGTGACTTACAAGGGCTATCCTGCAGAACAGGCAACTATGTCAACCACCGGTAGTTTCGGCGGCCAGATATCCCTGCTGGACGGTGAGGTAACAGTACTGTTCGTGCCGGCCATCCACGGTGGCAGTATGGATACTGACAAGGGACCGGTTTATGCCGGTGAGCCGGGAGGCTTCCTGATCAGCGTCAAAAACGGCCCCCGCATCTACCATGCCGGCGACACCGACCTGTTCAGCGATATGGCGCTGTTGAAAGGCCAGGTGGATCTGATGCTGGTCTGCATTGGCGATAAATTCACCATGGGTCCGGTTCGGGCAGCTCAGGCCGTGGAAATGATCCGGCCCAAGAAGGCGATCCCGATGCACTTCGGCACCTTCCCCGCCTTGACCGGCACCCCGGAGGAGTTCAAGAAGGGGTTGCGCCGTTACGGCCTGGAATTCCTGATGCAGCAGATGAAGGTGGGGGAAACGCTGACCTGGAAATAGGCGTGCTACTCTGCTCTGGATGGAAGACGGCCTGTCGCAGATGCGACAGGCCGTTGTTTATGTACCGTTTTCAGTTCGTGTGTGTCGTGAACCGGCAGATCTCAAAAGACCAACATATCCACCAGAGGCTCACCCCACCCACTTTCTTGTCCGCTCGGTCTGCTCTCCAATCAACTGTATCAGCCGGTACAAGGCATCACAGCGATAGGTGGAAAACACTCCCTGGAAGAGTTGTAGCCGTTGCGCCTCGACCCGTGCGGCCATGTCATTGATCCGCTTCAGTATCAGCTTTGGCTTAACGCCGATTTCCTCGGCAAAGCGCTGCCAGTGCTGCACACGCAGTGCTGTTGGCTCTGCCTCGCCGCCTATTTTCATGGCCAGCCTGGTGGTCAGGCCATAATGGGCATAGATACGGGTGGAGATCAGGTCATAGAAGGGTGCCAGACGGGGACCATCATCCAGCAGCAACAGGGAGATGTTCTTGGCATGGGCATCGCAATTACCGGTTAGGACGGCATAGATCACCCAATCAATCAGCGCCTGCAGATCACGGCCCGGCCGAATACTGGTGTGGCGCAGCAGGTCACAGCAGGTAGCCAGGCTCGGTCCACCTTCTGCTTCATACTTGTATTGCGGCAGTATGCCCAAGGCTTGGCAGAAATCCTCCTGATGCAGACGGATCACGCTGGTATCGGCAATGATACGGTCGTAACGCTCCACTACGAAAAAGGATGTTTCGCCGGCCTGAAACAGGAATGAGCCAGGCACATCCAGTCCGATGCTGCGGGCAAGGGCCATGCAGTAGGCCTCATTAACCGCACTGTTGTCCAGCCCTTCGATGGCGGGCTTGATGATGTGGGTACTGGCGGCCGTACCGTGGCAGAGATAAAACCGGTTGCCATCAAAACGCACCGGCAGTTTGTTCTGGGCTCCGGCCAGTGACAGCCGGATGCCGCTTTCCCCTGCCAGGAGTGGTCTTCTGGGCAGATCCGCAATAATGGCGGACAACTCATCCCCGGACAATGCTTGGTAGCTGCCGGTGGCGGTCTCCGGCTGGATGGTGGCGGGATAGAGTGAAACCGCGCCGGCGCAATCGCCGCCAAGACGTTCCAGCAGGCCGTAGTCGTTATTGGGGGAGATGCCAAGATTACGGGCAATGGCGGCCCGGATACGTTCTTCAGGGAGCAGGTTGGTGAAAAATGGATGGGAAGCATCGGCCAGGTACGATTCAGGACGAAGCGGTAAGGCCAGAGAGAGTGGAATGCGGGAGTTTGCCAGCCATTCCGTAGCGTACTGAAAGCAGAAACGTTTGTCGGCATCAAGCCACAGCTGTCCCACCAACGCCCCATCGATGTGTACCGAAAGTCCGCCGGTCATGCTGCGCTACCAGTGGAACTCCACCCGCGCGGGTGGGCTTCGAATTCGATACCAAGGCTGGCTGCAACATGCAGGACCTTGTCGAGCCGGACAGTTTCCTTACCGTTTTCAAGGGCAGAGAGAAATGCGTAGCTGACACCGCAGAGTGCCGCTGCATCCTCCAGCGTGAGTCCGTCGTCCTTGCGCTTTTGTCTGATGATCTGCCCGATCTCTTTGGCCGTGGCTATCTTCATACGTCCTCCTGTGTCATATACGATCATAGATATAGCATGCTGTTCTTCCATTTGACAGCAAAATATATATGATCGTAGATGTTTTTGGCATGGATATGCTGCGGTTCGTAGGTCCATTTCACCTCGCTTACCGATCGGTAGGTTTTGCTTGACAGCTGTTTTCCTAATCGCTATATACCGATCGGTAAGCATGTCAAAGTAGGTGATCATGACCATTCCCAAAACCATCGAACATCCACCCCATGTACGGCAGCGCCTGCTGGATGCTGCCCTGCAGCTGTTTTCAACCAAAGGCTATGCCGCCACGTCGGTGCGGGAGCTGGTGGAGGCTGCCGGTGTTACTAAGCCGGTACTCTACTATTACTTCAAGAACAAGGAAGGGCTCTACCTTGCCTTGATGCAGGAGTCACTGGGGGACTTTTACCAAGCTGCCCACCAGGCAGTGAGCGCTCCCGGCTGCGTGACCGAACGGATTATCGGCTACTGCACCACCCTGCTGAATATCTTTGTGGCCCGACTTGATGTTGCCCGCCTGATTTTTGCCATCTTCTACGGCCCGCCCCAGGGTGCGCCGCACATTGATTTTGAGGCATCGTTCAACACCATGCTGACGGATATGGAACGACTGGTCGGCGAGGGGATCAGCAACGGGGAATTCCGCCCGATTGATCCATCCGATGCCGCCTGGACCATTGTTGCTCAACTGAATGTTACTATGGAGGAACAGCTCTGCCACAACCGGCAGCCACGGGTTGATCAGGCTCGTCTGGTGCGGCTGTTGTCACTCCTGTTTGAAGGGATCAAAGCATGAACTCACGAATCAGCTTCATTATCCTTATTGCATCTGCCCTGCTGGCCGGCTGTTCAAAAAAGCAGGAGGTAGCCATCAAGCCACCGGTGGCGGTTGATCTGGCAACTGCAGCAACCGCAGACCTGACTGAGGGGATCGAGGTGACCGGAAATCTGGAGCCCAAATTCAGTGCTGATGTCAAGACCCAGATCCCCGGGCTGGTGAAGGAAGTCTACGTGACCCAGTGGGTGCGGGTGCGCAAGGGGCAACCACTGGCGCGGATTGATGTGGCTGAGGCCGAGGCGCTGACCAGGCGGGCTGAGGCCGCTGTGGTGGCTGCCCGCGCACAACTGGCCCAGTCTCAGGTCAGCCTTGCCCGGGCAGAGCGGGAAGAGGTCCGCTCACTGAAGCTGAAAGAGGCCGGTCTGGCCACCCAGCAGGCAGTGGATGATAGCCGGACTGAAACAGCAGCTGCCAGGGCGCGGGTTGAATCATCCAGGGCCCAGATCCGGGTGGCTGAAGAAGAGGTGCATCAGACCAAAGCCCGGTTTGCCAAGGGGCTGGTAACAGCGCCGCTGGATGGTGTGGTGGCGTTGCGGGACGTGAATGTGGGGGATCTGGCCAGTGATGCTGCCGCAGGCAAACCGATCTTCCGGGTGGTGGATAACCGGATTCTGAACCTGACCGTGACCGTACCCTCTGCAGACTCTGCCAGGGTCAAGATAGGTCAACCGCTGGAATTTACGGTGGATGCCCTGCCGGGCAAGACCTTTAGCGGTAAGGTGATGTTCATTAACCCGGAACTGAGCACTGCTGACCGTTCCTTGAAGGTGGTGGCCGAGGTCCTGAACGGGTCGGAACTGTTGAAAGGCGGGCTGTTTGCCAAAGGCAGGATTGTAACCGGCAAACGGGGCGGGGTGGTTCAGGTCCCCCGTAGCGTACTGGCTGGCTATGACACTGCCCAGCAGAGCGCAACCCTGTTTGTGGCTGATGGCAAGCTGGCCCGTTTACGCAAGGTCAAAACCGGTGCTGTCAGCGGTGAGCTGGTGGAGATCAGAGAAGGATTGAAGACGGGTGAGAAGTACATAGCCCGGGGCGGCTTTACACTACAGGATGGCGATAAGATCGCAGTGCAGGGCGCAGAGAAAAAGTAACCCCTCCCTCGCATGGGGAGTACCAGAGAGGGGTTTAAATTCTGCCGTGGATCAGGTCATAGACCTCTTTGCGGTGGCAGACGGCAAAGACGATGATCTCGGAGCCGTTCACACTGAACACCATGCGATAGTCGCCGACACGCAGCTTCCAGTATCCCTTGAGCGTTGCCCTGAGCGGTTTGCCGTAAAGGGCTGGTTCCGTCATGAGACGCTCGGTGATAGCCGTCTTGATCCGCTGCTTCAGGTCTGTATTCAGCCGGGCAATATCTTTAGCGGCATCCGGGTGAAAGATAACGGTAAAACTCATTCGCCAAAGACCTGATCAAAGGATAGCGCCTCCCGACGGTCGAAGGAGGCAGCACGCTGATCGGCAAGAGCAGCCAGGCTGCGATCTTCACGCAACTCCAGGGCCTCACGAATCAGGTCACTGGCCACCGAAGAGAGAGAGGCTCCCGTGTCTTCGGCAAGATGGCTTATTTCATAGTACAGCGGTGGTTCGCAGACCACGTTGATACGGGGATTTTTAGCTGGCATGACTTGGTTCTCCTTATACGAAGTGTAGCACTTTTGGCGCACCATGGTCAATATTTCATCGCATTAACCAAACAACACAACAGGAACCTTTATGATTCTCTCAGACCTGTCCATAAAACGTCCCATCTTTGCCACGGTAATGATGCTGGGGCTGGTGGCCCTGGGGTTCTTCTCCTACAAACGTCTTTCAGTAGAGATGTTCCCCAATGTGGAGATGCCGGTCATCTCGATCGTCACCAAGTACCCCGGCGCTTCACCGGATACGGTGGAACGTGAGGTATCCAAACGGGTTGAAGAGGCGGTCAACCAGATTGCCGGGGTCAAGCATGTCACCTCTTTTTCCCGCGAATC
>DAIQQT010000106.1:0-7843 GCA_036786685.1 Trichlorobacter sp. | reverse complement strand
TTCCATTCCCCTTGCGGAACTTCCGGCCCTGCTGAAGCGTCTGCAGGCCCTTGATGCGGTGGTGCGATGAGTATTCTTGATGAGGCACGCAAGGTTATTCAGGCCGAGGCTGCGGCAGTAGCCGCACTTGCCGCTCGTCTGGACAGTTCCTTTGAAAAGGCAGTGCAGATGATTCTTGCCAGTTCTGGCCGGGTGGTGGTCACTGGCATGGGCAAGTCTGGACTGGTTGGCCAGAAGATTGCCTCCACCATGGCCTCAACCGGCACCCCGGCCTTTTTTCTGCATCCTGCAGAAGGGATTCACGGTGATCTGGGCATGATCATGACCGGCGATGTGGTGATCGGCATCTCCAACAGCGGTGAGACCGAAGAGCTGCTGCGTATCCTGCCGGTCATCAAGCGTCTGGGGGCCAGCCTGATCGCCATGAGCGGCAACCCTGCCTCGAATCTGGCCCGTTCCAGTGATGTTTTTCTGGATGTCTCGGTTGCCGAAGAAGCCTGTCCCCTGGGGCTGGCCCCAACTTCCTCAACCACCGCAACCCTTGCCATGGGGGATGCGCTGGCTGTGGCGCTGCTGGTTGAACGGGGCTTCAGGGCTGAGGATTTTGCCATCTTCCATCCTGGTGGTTCTTTGGGGAAAAGGCTGTTGCTGCGGGTAGAGGACCTGATGCATGGTGGCGATTCGATTCCGCTGGTACAGGAAGAGATGCTGATGAAAGAGGCGCTGTTTGTGATTACCTCAAAAGGGCTGGGTATCACCGGGGTTACCGATGCCCAGGGCGGTTTACTGGGGGTAATCACCGATGGAGATCTGCGGCGTTGCCTTGAGCGTGGTGAGGATATCCTGCACAGTACTGCCGGAAGTCTGATGCGTCGTAATCCCAAGCGGATTTTACGCAGAGAGCTGGCTGCTGCCGCCCTGCAGCTGATGGAGCGCCATTCAATTACCACCCTGTTTGCTTTTGATGATGAACAGAGTCAGGTCCCCTGCGGTGTGATCCACCTGCATGATCTGCTGAAGGCAGGCATTGCGTGAACGAAAAACTGAAGCATATTGAGCTGCTGCTGCTGGATGTGGATGGCGTCATGACCGATGGCCGAATCATCTGGGATGCCAATGGCACTGAAATCAAGTTCTTTAACGTCAAGGACGGTCATGGTATCAAACTGGTACAGCGGGCCGGGATTCAGGTGGGCATTATCACGGGGCGCGTCTCTCCAGTGGTTGACCTGCGGGCAAAGGAACTGGGGATCGAGATCCTTTATCAGGGATCGCTGCGCAAACTGGAAAGTTACGACGATATCAAGCAACGTACCGGATTGGCTGATCATCAGATTGCTTATATGGGTGATGATGTGATTGATGTGCCGGTTATGCGACGGGTCGGTTTTTCTGCTGCACCTGCTGATGCCTTGCCGGAAGTGCTGAAGGTGGCTGATTATGTTGCCTGTGCCCGGGGTGGCTGGGGAGCGGTGCGTGAACTGTGCGACCTGTTACTGAAAGGCCGCGGCATGTGGCAGGAGCTGGTTGTGGACAGGTATGAATTGTGATTATACAATCTCTGTGCCAACAGGGGCGTTACCGGCGGTTATCCGCTGGACAGCCAGCCAGCCCAATGCTATAGTGCATTTATGCAAATGCTGAATACAAGGCAAATCAGGCGGATTCTGGCAGTAGTCATCGTAGCCTCAACTGTTGCTTTGGTGGCAGCTATTCTGTTCAGGCAGTTCCGTTCAACTCCGCCTGTGACAGCCTCAAAACCAATCTCCCCTGAAGTTGATATGTCTCTTTCCCAACTGACCTTTTCTGAAATGAAAGGTAATGAAAAACTCTGGGATCTGACTGCCGAGCGTGCTGATTATGACAAAGAGGCTGCATTGGCAAAGCTGACCGGGGTCAGGACCGAGATCTATGACGGCAAGGCCGGTGGTGTGATCATTACCTCAAAAAACGGCAGGTATCATGAAGCGGAGCACCTGGTCGTCATGCAGGAAAAGGTACATGCCGTAACGAAAAAGGGGATGGTTTTTGATACCGAGCTGCTTGAATACCGTTCAGGGCCAGGTGTTGTGTCCACGAACCGTCCGGTCAAGGTTGTTGATGGACGGTTAACCTTGACAGCCCAAGGGATGGAAATGACTCTGCACGATGAAAAAGTCCGTTTTCAGGGACCAGTGAATGCAGTTATCGAGGGAACACATGCAAAGCATTAAACGGACTGTACTGTTACTATTGTTTGCCTGCCTGTTTGGAGTGCTACCTGCCTTGGCTGCTCCGCAGCAGGCAGCCGGACCTTCGTCAAAGCAGGATCGTTCTTCAAAACCGATCAATGTCAAGGCAGATGAACTGAAGGCGGATAATAAGGGTAAGACAGCCATTTTCACCGGACGTGTGGTGGCTCGGCAGGAAGATGTAACGATCTATTCCGACAAACTGATTATTTATTACGGTGAGAAGGATGATCAGGTAGACAAGATTGAAGCAATTGGTTCTGTGCGGATTCTACAGACCAACCGGGTCGGTACAGGCGGTCATGGCCTGTATGAAAGCAAGGAAGGCAAAATAACGCTTTCCATCAACCCCAAGGTAACGCAGGACAAGGATTCTGTAACCGGCAAGGTGATTGTTTATTATCTGGATGAAGATCGCAGCGTGGTTACCAGTGGAGAAAATGCAAGGGTAGAAGCGGTTATCCATCCTAAGCCGGGCAGTGGGCCGAAAAAGAATGACACAAAGAAACAGCCATAGCAGAAATCTGCGTGCTGATGGGCTTTGCAAGACTTATGGCAGTCGTCAGGTGGTGCGCGGGGTAAACCTGTCACTGGATTCAGGTCAGGTAATCGGCCTACTTGGTCCTAACGGTGCCGGCAAGACCACAACCTTTTACATGGTGGTAGGATTAACGAGGCCTGATGGTGGCCAGGTCTGGCTGGATGGGGATGAAATTACCGAACAGCCGATGCATCAACGGGCACGGCGCGGCATCAGTTATCTACCCCAGGAGGCATCGGTCTTCCGGAAACTGTCAGTGCGTGACAATCTGCTGGCGATTCTTGAAACGGTAGAGGATGATCGTGAACTGCAGCAGCATCGTGCACAGGAGCTGCTGGAAGAGTTTGGTATTACCCATATTGCAGACTCAAAGGGGTTTGCGCTTTCAGGTGGTGAGCGCAGACGGGTTGAGATTGCCCGTGCCCTGATTACCAGGCCGGCTTTTATTCTGCTGGATGAGCCGTTTGCCGGTATTGACCCGATAGCGGTAGCGGATATCCAGCAACTGATTTTGGGGCTTAAAAACCGTAATATCGGTGTGTTGATTTCAGACCATAATGTTCGCGAAACCCTTGGCGTCTGTGACGCCGCCTATATTGTGAATGCCGGTGAGGTGCTGGAATTCGGCACCCCTGAGCAGATTGCAGAAAGTAAAAAAGCCCGTGAGATCTATCTGGGCGAAGACTTCAGACTTTAGAGGCGTTAAGGAGCAGCTATGGCGATGGAGATGCGCCAACAACTGAAGATGACGCAGCAGCTGGTGATGACACCCCAGTTGCAGCAGGCCATCAAGCTGCTTCAGATGACCAGGGTAGAACTGCAGGATGTGGTCCGTCAGGAGCTGGAAGAAAACCCGATTCTGGAAGAATCGCCAGAACTGGATGAGATTCGGGATGGTGAGTCGCTGCTGGAAGTGGTTGAAGTGGAGCTTCCTGATGATAACCTGGCAACAGGCGAAACCTTTCAGGAAGTTGCTGCCGGAGAAGATACCCTGCGGGACTGGGACAGCTACCTTGATGGCTATAACTATACCTCGGGTGAACAGTCCGGTGATGACGACGATAAGCTCTCCTTTGAAAATCTGTTGACCCGTAAAGGCACGCTGTTTGATCACTTGCACTGGCAGTTGCAGATGGGCAATTATAACGATGAAGAACAGCTGATCGGGGAAGAGATCATCGGCAATATCGATGATGACGGCTTTTTTCGTTCAACCATTGAAGATATTGCCATTGTTTGCAATACCCAGGAACAGTCTGTTGAAGCCATGCTGCTGCGGATTCAGGAGTTTGATCCCAGTGGTATCGGTGGCCGCTCGTTGCAGGAGTGTCTGCTGATCCAGGCCCGTAGTCTGGGGATGGAAGGCAGTGTGGTTGAGGCGATACTGCTACGCCATCTGGCAGACGTTGAGAATCGCAACTACAAGCAGATCGCCCGTTGCCTTAAGGTAGATCCCGAACAGGTTCTGGCAGCCATTCGGGTGATTGCCGGTTTTGATCCACGGCCAGGACGCTTGTACAGCAGTGATGAGGTGCACTACATCTCTCCTGACATCTTTGTGCATAAGGTGGGAGATGATTATGTGGTGATGTTGAATGAAGAAGGTCTGCCAAACCTGCGGCTATCCCCCTATTATCTTGATGCCAAGGCCGGTGGCGGTATGGATGCCAAGACTCAGGAATATGTCGGCGACAAGAAGCGGGCAGCTGAGTGGCTGATCAAGAGTATTCAACAACGCCAGCGCACCATCTTCAGGGTGGCCAAGAGCATTGTCAAGTTCCAGCGTGAGTTCCTTGAACAGGGGGTTGAGGGGTTGCGTCCCCTGGTGTTACGGGATGTGGCCGAGGATATCGGTATGCACGAGTCCACCATCAGCCGGGTAACCACCAACAAGTATATGCAGACCCCCCAGGGACTGTTTGAGTTAAAGTATTTTTTTAATAGTGGCCTTTCAACATCAGATGGTGATTCAGTTTCTTCAGAGAGTGTCAAGAACCGGATCAAGGCGATTATTGATAAAGAGGATACTGCCAAACCGCTCTCGGATCAAAAAATTGCTGAAATGCTGTCTGATGAAACCGTCAATATTGCCCGACGGACCGTCACTAAATACCGTGAGATGCTGCGTATCGGATCGTCGTCTGAACGACGGCGACATTTCTGATATAATTACCAAAGAGGGACTATCCACAAAGGAGGACAAACCATGCAAGTATCGACAACCTTTCGGCATATGGAACAGAGTGAGGCGCTGAAAAACTACGCAGAGGAAAAACTTGAGCGGGTTACTAAGTATATTGATGAGCCAATCTCAGCTCAGGTCTATTTTACAGTGGAGAAGATCCGTCACATTGTTGAGATCGTTATCTCCGGTCGCGGGATTACCACCAAGGCTTCAGAGGCAACCAACGATATGTATGCTGCGGTCGACGCTGTGCTGGACAAGATTGAGCGTCAGCTGAAGCGTTACAAGGAAAAGCTGAAGGCCCACAAGCCTGCTGGCGACAGCAATGGTCGTACCATGTCCAAGAAGGTGTTCCAGGCTGAGAGCATCGAGACCAACCCTGAGCCGGTTGTTATTACCACCAAGACTGAGACCGCAAAGCCGATGGCAGTGGAAGAGGCGGTTATGCAGATGGATCTGCTGCACAAGGACTTCCTGGTCTTTACCGATGCTACCACTGGCGAAATCAATGTGCTGTACCGTCGTAAAGACGGCAACTTTGGCCTGATCGAGCCTCAACGGGGCTAACAGTATGTTCCCGGGAGGGTGCTCTTTGGACATCTTCCCGGGCATACTCACCACGAACAGTGGACAGCATTACCCTATCCATACAGGATTTGCTCGACGAGAAGGAATATGGTCTTGATCTGCGTTTAATTGCAGGGGCCAGTGGCCTGAACCATCGGGTTAGTTCGTCTCGGATTCAAAAGCCCGGTCTGGCGCTTACCGGTTATACCCAGCATCTGCACCCTGCCAGGATTCAGGTGCTGGGCAATACTGAAATATCCTACTTGTCTCAGCTAACTGAAGAGCGTCTGCGTGACAATACTCAGGCACTTTGCGCTTTTCCCATTTCCTGTTTCATTGTTACCAAAGGCCTGACACCGCCTGCGGCTTTTCTTGCAATTACTGAAGAGCATGCCATTCCGGTATTGGTTTCACCCCATCAGTCGTCAACCTTTATCTCTTTAATAACCAAATTTCTTGAAGAACAGCTGCTGCCCACCACCCATCTGCATGGGGTGCTGGTGGATGTGCTGGGGGTCGGCATTCTCTTAACCGGTAAAAGTGGTATCGGAAAGAGTGAATGTGCACTAGATCTGGTTATTCGTGGTCATCGACTGGTGGCAGATGATATGGTTTTTATCCGCAAAAAGATGCCGGCCAGCCTGGTTGGTCAGCCAGAGCAGCAGATCCAGCATCTGATGGAGATTCGCGGACTGGGCATCATCAACATCAAAGACCTGTACGGTATCTCATCCATCCGTGAAAAGAAAATCATTGATCTGGTGCTTGAACTGATGGAGTGGGATCCTGATCAGGAGTATGATCGTTTGGGAATTGATGACAAGACCACCAATATCCTCGGGGTGGAACTGCCGCATCTGACTATTCCGGTTCGTCCGGGGCGTAACCTCGGTTCAATTATCGAAGTTGCAGCCCGAAACTTTCTTCTCAAGGGGATGGGCTATCATTCGGCAAAGGATTTTCAGCAGCGGTTGCTGGACCGGATGGAAGTCCGCCATCTTGGCGATGAGGTGGAATAGCTGATGCGGATTGTGGTGATTACCGGTATGTCCGGCTCAGGTAAATCAACCGCTGTGCGAGCCCTGGAGGATGAGGGGTTCTACTGCATCGATAATCTGCCGGTACGGCTGTTCCGTCAGTTTGTTGAGTTGATTGAGAAATCCGGTGAGTCCTTTAAAGGGGTAGTGCTGGTCACTGATATCCGGGGCCGCGATCTCTCCACCGGCATTGTGGAATCGTTCCGTGAACTGCGCAGTGTAGGACATGAGCTTGAAGTACTGTTTTTTGATGCATCGGATGAAGTGCTGATCAGGCGTTTTGCTGAAACCCGACGCCGTCACCCGGCAGATGAACATTGTACGGTTCCTGAAGGAATCCGGATTGAACGGGAGCGGCTGGCAGCGCTACGCCAGAACGCTACTCTGGTTATTGATACCTCAGAGTTTAATGTCCACCAGTTAAAAGAACAGGTGATCCGTGCCATTAAAGGTGAGCAGGGGAGCAGCCATTTTACTGTAGAGGTCGTTTCCTTCGGGTTCCGTTATGGCGTGCCACTGGATGCCAACCTGGTAATGGATGTCCGTTTTTTGCCCAATCCCCATTTTGTCCCGGAACTGCGTTCTCATAGTGGTCTTGAACCGCTGGTACGGGATTTTGTACTTGAGCAGCAGGAGACCAAAGCATTTCTTGATCAGTTTTTATCGTTACTGCAGTTCCTGATTCCGGCTTACCGCCGTGAAGGCAAGAGCTATTTGACGATTGCCATCGGCTGTACCGGCGGTCGTCATCGTTCGGTGGCCATTACCCAGGCAGCTGCAGCTCGCTTTGAGACGCTTGGTCTTAAGGTGCGCATCAGTCACCGTGATATTGAGAAGGGATAGTACATCATGACAGGACTTGTTGTTGTAACCCATGCAGGGCTTGCTACATCATTGATTGCTGCTGCAACCATGATAACCGGTAGCAGTAGTGGTTGTGAAGCAGTTGAGCTGCATGCCGATGACCCTGCAGATGGTCTGGTCGCACGCATTGCAGAAGCATTGAAAACCGTTGGAACTGATGGTGCAATCATCATGACTGATATGTTTGGCGGTACGCCATCCAATGCAGCCATGTCGTTTTTACAGGAGGGCAAGGTTGAGGTGGTAACCGGAGTTAACCTGCCGATGATGGTTGAGTTTTTTTCCCGTCGTGAGCGGATGACGCTGGAGGCACTTTCTGCGTCTCTATTTCGTTGTGGACGTGAAAGAGTGATCATAACTGCTGATTTTCTAAAATAGAACAGGTAATTATCAGTAAAGATAATCCATACGAATCCGA
>DAIQQT010000105.1:0-7867 GCA_036786685.1 Trichlorobacter sp. | reverse complement strand
ACCAGGGACAGGGAGAGCATTTTTTTCATGTGATTTCACCTCTTGGGTTATTTAACCCTGTAACGACAGGGCAGTGTAAGCAACAAAGGGAAACTATACTCAGCCGCAAAATAATGTCAATATTTTTTTTAACGGCCGTGGTGGTACTTACCTTTGCGCTCTTTGTGAGCCGGAGTTGGCGAGCTGTGACAGTCAAAACAGCGGCTGTCATCAGACTTTTGCAGTTCAAGAGCCGAAGAAGGCTGATTTTTTCTGATTGGCGTATTGTATGCGGGGGTCTGGAAGGCAAGCTGCCCCCGTTCATCAGCAACAGAGGCTGCCTGATAGGCCACTTTCCAGTTGCCGGACAGTTCTACAGAATGGCATTGGTCACAGCCACCAGGGGGGGGGATACTCTTCCAGGCGGTAAACATACTGCAGCCTGACAGGGCCAGAATCAGCAGAAAGATGGCAGGCAAAAACTGTTTCATGGCGATCTCCTTTGACCACACTTTACCAGACAGATGAGTGTTGAACAAGCCCGTTTCAGAGTTTTGGAATTACCCGCCGGGCGGTAGCTGATGTCTGCAGGGCTATCTCTGCGATGGTTACATTTTTAATAGTCGCCAGTTTAAGCGCTGTTGCCTGTAACCAGGCAGGCCTGTTTGGGGTGGCTGGATGATCAGCCGGACTAAGGTCTGGTGCGTCTGTTTCCAGTACCAACTGCTCAAGTGGCAGTTGAGCAGCAAGTAAGGCCGGTCGAACAGCATTGTGCCAGGTTAGAGTGCCGCAAAGCGAGATAACAAAGCCCAGCTTGATGGATTCTCTGGCTGATTCCAGTGAGCCGGAAAAGGCATGCATGATACCGCCGATCTGATCAGCCTGTTCTTCGCGCAGAATTGTCAGCATGCGTCCAGTTGCCTTCCGGCAATGGATAAGGACCGGTAGATGCTGCTGCCGCGCAATGTGTAGCTGCTCACGAAACAGTGATTCCTGTGGCTCAAGGTTGCCATAGGTGGCATCCAGGCCTATCTCCCCAATGGCTACCGCTGTTGGCGCCAGGATTTTTAGTCGCTCCAGCTGTTCAGTCGTGGTGCTGGCAGCGTACAGAGGATGAATGCCGTAGGCCGGTCGCAGGGCGGGATACTTGGCAGCCAGCTCAGAAATACGTTGCCAGCCGTCAGGATGTACGGCCGGTACAATCCATTTACTAACGCCGGCAGCCTGTGCCTCAGTCAGTAGCTCATCAAGCCGGTCAAGCAGGGGAGGAAGGTCAAGGTGGCAGTGGGTGTCGATCAGCATCGTATCAAAGAAACCAGTTGATCGGTCTGAGCAGCAGCTCAAGCAGGCGCAGTCCTAAACCACGGCGGGCATGCTCATCAAGGGTGATCCGTCTGGAATCGGCAAAATCCTGATCAAACAGGCAGTGAACCTGGGTACCAAAAGGCTTGCTGCGTACAATAACATTGATTTCAAAATTGCGGTGGAAGCTGCGTTGGTCAAGATTGGCCGACCCGATCACGGTCTGTTCACCGTCAATCAGCATCAGTTTGGCATGCAATAACTCCCGTTCCAGCTCATAGATCTCAATACCGGCCTTGAGCAGCACTTCGTAATAGCTGCGGCTGACCACCCGCACAACCGGCACATCGTTGCGGGCTGGCAGAAGCAGCCTGACCTGGACTCCCCGCTTGGCGGCACGCAGCAGGGAACGCAGTATCCGTGGGCCAGGTACAAAATAGGGATTGGCAATCAGCAGTTCATGGGAGGCGGAAGCCATGGAAACCCGGAAGGCAGTACGGATGGCTGACCGCCGCTGGTGAGGGCCTCCGTTGATCAGGGTTACTTCAGTATCATCAGGGGTAGGGCTGGAACTGGCAGGTACAGTCAGGTCAGGCCGCTTCCCGCATACCATTGCCCAGGTTTCGGCAAACAGCTCTTGCAGGGCTGCGAGGGCAGCACCGCCAAGGCTGAAGCCGACATCGCGGAATCGGAGCTGCTCATCGGTCAGGCCGGCATAGGCGTCCCTGATGTTCAAGCCGCCCAGGTAGGCTACCCGGTTGTCAATCAGGGTCAACTTGCGATGATTGCGGCGATCAAACCAATGGATGCGGCTGAGGGAGAGAGGATTGAACGCCAGACAGGAGACACCTGCTGTCTGCAGGCGTTCAAAGTAGCTGTCCGGCGTGACATGGCAGCCGATGGCATCATAGATCAGAAAGACCTTGACCCCCCGCGCGGCAGCTTCAATCAGCAGATCAGCAAAGCGCTGTCCGGTGACATCAGCCCGGATACGGTAATACTCAAGACAGATCAGCTGTTGCGCTGTCTTGAGATCATTAAACAGCGCCTCAAAGAAGTGTGGACCATCCGGCAGAAGCGTTACCTGACCTGCACCAACCGGCATCGGCAGCAAGGCGGTGCCATGGTGGCGCAGATGCCGTATCAGGCGCGGGAACCGTTCCTGATGACGACGGGGCAACATGGTCAGGGCTTTCCTTCAGCTGCAGGGGCAGCCGGTTGCTCCTGAGGGGTTGGCTCAGGCTTTGGGGTGGCAGGTTCAGGCTCTGCAGGTTCCTGAGGCGCAGCAGGTACAACGGTTGATGAGGTCGGTTTCATGATTGCTTCCTGTTGAATTGCGGTGTCCACCTTGCGCTGCAGACCGGCAATGTTGGGGGCTGTTCCCAGTGCTGCCTGCAGCTCATCAGAGCTGATCACCCCTTTGCTGCGCAGTTTGCGCAGGATCATGTTGGAACGGCTCAGGACTTTGCCCAGATTGCGGTAGGGGTTGTACGCCACGCGGGGGCCGGGCAGCATGGCTGCCAGAAAGGCGCATTCACGCGGGGTCATGGCTGAGGCCGGTTTGCCGAAGTAGTACTGGGCGCCATGGCCGATGCCATAGACCATCGGTCCCAGCTCGACCACATTCAGGTACAGTTCAAGGATGCGTCCCTTGGTCAGTTCCTGCTCCATCCGCCAGGCCAGGTAGACCTCTTTCAGCTTACGGGTAATAGTTTTTTCGCGGGACAGAAATACGTTCTTTGCCACCTGTTGGGTGATGGTGGAGGCGCCACGGGCCATGCTCTGCTTTTCCAGATCGTATTTGATCGCCTCGCGGATCGCCTTGACGTCAATCCCGTCATGCTTATAAAAGTTGCTGTCTTCAGCCAGGATTACGGCCCATTTCATCTCAGGCGGTATCCGGTTGGAGGGGGTCCAGCGCCGGTTCTTCGGCCCCAGCAGAAAAGGGTGCTCGTTACCCTGCCAGTCACGTACATCAATACTCAGGTTTAATTTTTTATCAGCAAGACTGCTCACCGGCGGCAACAGTGCCAATGAGATAACCACATAGCCCAGATACAGTATGATACTAATGCCGATTCCCAGCAGGAACTTCCTCACCATACCCTCCAGAGAACTTTGATTCACTATGAAACCGGTATAGCATGAAAACCGGTACTACGGAAACCGCCAAGTAAAAAGGCCGGCAAAACCGGCCTTTTTACCCTTGTTCTGAAGAGAACGCGCTACACTTAGGGCAGCAACAGGTAATCCATAATCGTCAGGGCCATTTTTGCGGCATCATTGCGGTCATTGTTAAATACCAGATGGTAGACACTCAGGTCATAGGGGTCGCGGTCCAGAAAATCCCGGATAAAACGGTCCCGTTCTTTCTGACGACGCTCAACCAGGGTCCGGGCCTCCCCCTCATCAAGTCCCAGCCGTTTGGCAATGGAGGCAATTTTGAAGGTCTCTGAGGCGTACATCCTGAAATGAAAGCAGTTCTTCATTTTGCGGGTGACAATCGGAGCGCCCCGGCCCACCAGAATCACGTTGCCCTGTTCTGCCAGGGCAATAATCTGGCGTGATAGCAGCCGGTAGTAATCCCTGTCGCTTTTCCAACGGCTGGAAAAGGTGGAGAGAAAATCATCCAGAAAGCGGTTTTTGTCGCCAATGTTTTGCAAAACCTGGTCAGAAAGGCTGTGGTGCTTGGCAACTTCATCCAGCAGCGCCTTGTCCATCAGGGTCCATGACTCTTTGGTCCGTTTTTCAAGCTGCTGGCGCAACAGTTCAGCCATTGGATAGGCCTCACAACCGAATTCCCGTGAGATGGTGACCGTTGGCTTTAGCTGAGGCTCCTCAAGGCGAAGGGCATTTTGACGTCGTGATACCTCAAGTAAGGCCCCCAGACGGTTGTCGATGGACGGAATGAGCTTGGATTCTGACATGGCAGCACCTCCAGGATGAGTTCGACGGCCACAGGCCATAGGGAGTACACAATAATTGTATCACCAATTTTTCAACTCTCAAGGGGACTGGTTGACAGAAGCGACAGAGTCGCGGTATCTGAACAGAACATTTTGCAAGAGGCTCAAATGAATACTAAGGAGGAATACCATGGTAACCCATATCGTATTTTTTAAGCTGGCTGAGCAGACCCCGGAGAAGATTGCTGCAGTGCGGGATAAACTGCTGTCCATGGAAGGAAAGATTGCGGAACTGCGTCATCTTGAGGCAGGAATTGACGTGATTCGCTCTGAGAGGTCCTACGATGTAGCTCTGATTACCAAGTTTGATTCACTGGCTGATCTGCAGACCTATCAGGTACACCCCTACCATGCCGGTGAAGTGGTGCCGTTCATGAAGGCCAACTGCAGCTCAATTGTGGCGGTTGATTTCGAGAGCTAATCCAGTACTACTGCCAGCCGTTCGGTCAGCCGGATCTGATCCGGCTGCACCAGCGCCTGATAAGCCAACGCCTCAACGCCGTTTGTAATTGCTTCCCGTAACAAGCTGCCGTATGCAGGATCTATCCGGTCGGCCGGAGCAACGGCGTTGCCATCACCCCGCTGTACTGTAAACAGCAATACGCCGCGATCACCGTTTCTGACCATCTCCATCAGTTCCCGCAAATGTTTCTGCCCCCGTGTGGTGACCGCATCGGGAAAGAGGGCCAGCCCGCCTTCCACCAGGGTGACATTCTTTACCTCAACGTAGCAGCGCCTGCCATCTCCCTCCAGCAGGATATCGATCCGACTGCGCTCACTGCCGTAGGCAACTTCCCGCCGTAGGTTTGGGTAGCCCTGAAGCTCGGTAATGGTCCCGTCCAGAATAGCCTCTTCTGCCAATCGGTTGGGCAACATGGTGTTCAAGCCTACCCAGAAGCCGTTTACCTGCAGCAGTTCCCAGGTGTAGGCCAGCTTGCGGTTGGGATTAGGGCTCAGGGAGAGCAGCACCGGGCTGCCGGGCAGGTTGCAGCCCAGCATACTGCCGGAGTTGGGGCAGTGGGCTGTGACTACGGAACCGTCTTCAAGCTCAATATCAGCCAGAAAACGTTTGTAGCGCTTGATCAGTCTGCCGGGGATCAGCTCTGGCAGTTTCATCGGGCTGCTGCCAGTTCTGCAGCAATTCTGATGGAGGCCTTCATGCTGGTTGCCGAGGCGGTACCGCTACCGGCCAGATTGTAGGCGGTGCCGTGGTCAACCGAGGTGCGGATGATCGGCAACCCCAAGGTAATGTTGATGCCATCGTCAAAGTGCCGCATCTTGAGCGGGATCAGGCCTTGGTCATGGTACATGGCCACCACCGCATCGTAAGGGGCAGGTTCCTGCACGGCAAAGTGGAAGAAGGTGTCAGCAGAGAAAGGGCCTGCAACATCCAGTCCCTCACTTTGTGCGGCAGCAATAGCCGGGATAATGGCATCGGCCTCTTCGCTGCCGAACATGCCGCCTTCGCCGCAATGGGGGTTCAGTGCCAGTACAGCGATCCGGGGAGAGCGATTGCCGCAAAGCGGGGCAACACCTCTGGCCGTAACCCGGATGGTTTTCAATACCTGCTCAGTGCTGATCAGGCCAGGGACATGGGCAAGCGCCTCATGGATGGTGACCAGCGCCACCCGCAAGACGTCGCCAGCCAGCATCATAACAAACTGGTCGCAGCGGCACAGCTCGGCCAGCAGTTCGGTATGGCCGGGGTAGTGGTGCCCGGCACGGTGCATCGCCTCCTTGCAGATCGGTGCGGTGGCCATGGCCGCTACCTCACCGGTCAGGCACAGCTCGGCTGCGCGGCGGATATAGCGGTAGACCGCATCGCCGGCCAGCTCTGAAGGCTTGCCGTAGGCGATATCGACATCAGCAAGGCTGGACAGCTCCAGCAGGGGGATCACGTTGTTCGGCAGCTCGGCTGCTTCAGCAGGTGAGACAACCGTGACAAGCTCCAGCGGGCTGTTGCAGACGATCAGCGCCCGCTGCATGGCTCGTTGGTCTCCCAGTACCAGCGGCTTGCAGACGCCACGTATGGCCGGATCGCTCAGGGCAGCAACAATGATTTCAGGTCCGACCCCGCAAGGGTCCCCCATGGTGATGGCAATAAGTGGTTTGTTCATGCTACGGTATGTACCACAAAGCGGCGACTAAAAGAAATAGTGCCAGAGGTAATCCAGCCTGCCTCTGAGAATCATCCGTTTGCCTGACCAGGCCATGATCTGCTTGACCAGGGCCCGTTGCTGCGGGGCATAGCAATGAATCCGGCAGCGTCGGCAGGTTGGTTTTTCAGCCTCAAGCGGGCAGCAGAGCCGCTTTTTAACGGCGTATTGTAAAAAAGCGGTGCAGTCAGGACAGAGTTTGAACGGCTGCAGCCCCTGGTGGACGGTTACCGGCTGTCGGTTGTCGTGGTGCTGCCCCGCACACCAGACTTCCGTGAATCTGGCGATAATCTTGATATCGTTTGTTTGTTGTACAGTCGGTTCGCTTTGCATGGATTCTATCCTGCCTTGTATCTGGCGGCCGTGGCATGACAACGGTCAAAAAGATGGAAAAAGCGACTAATCCTTGAGTTGCCCCGGAAAGATGGTATCCTAATAGAACTTCAGAAAACAGGATAGGCCAAAAAGCATGGGTATGGTGGCACTGGATAATCTTGAGATCGGGATGGTACTGGCAAGTGATGTGCTTGACCGCAACGGTCGTATGCTGTTGGGAGCCGGGGCTGAACTGAACCAGAAGCATCTGACCATCTTCCGCACCTGGGGAGTGGCTGATGTTGATATCGCCGGTATTGACTATGTTGATAACGAACCGCCGCTGCCGGCAGAGATAGATCCGGCAGCGCTGGCTGCAGCCGAAGAGGCGCTGCTTCCGCACTTCAGACATTCCGGCACCGAGCATCCTGCACTTAGGGAATTACTGCGTCTGGCGGCTATCAGGAGGATTCAGCATGGCCTTTGCTGACGCCCCCACCTATACCGTTCAATGGCTGATAGACCGCACCAGCACGGTCTATTCTCTGCCCCTGTTCTATGATCGGCTGAATGAGGCGATCAACCATCCCCGCACCTCTATTGATGATATCGGTAAGATCATAACCGAAGACCAGGGGCTGACTGCCCGGCTGCTGCGGTTGGCCAACAGCCCGATGTTCGGCTATTTCGGTAAAGTGGATTCCATCAGCAAGGCGGTCACCATTATCGGTACCCAGCAGTTGCGGGATCTTGCCCTGGCTGCCTCGGTGATGGGGATCTTCAAGGGGATTCCTGAAGAACTGATGAGTATGGCCACCTTCTGGCGCCACTCCATTGCCTGTGGCATCATTGCCCGGGCCCTGGCCACCTGGCGTCGGGAAGCCAATGTGGAGCGGTTCTTTGTGGCAGGAATGCTGCACGATGTCGGGCAGTTGATCATGGCCACCGTACTGGGGGATCTGGTACGGCAAATGATTGAAGAGACCCAGGCGGAAGGTCTGCTGTATTTTGATGTAGAGCTGAAGCGGATCGGTTTTGATCATGCAGAGGCAGGCGGAGCGCTGCTGAAAGAATGGAAAATTCCGGCCAACATTGCCGATCCGGTTGCCTTTCACCACCGGCCGTCACGGGCAGAGCAGTTCCCGATGG
>DAIQQT010000104.1:0-7908 GCA_036786685.1 Trichlorobacter sp. | reverse complement strand
GAAAGCAGTCCTTAAACTGGTTCATACCGGCATTGGTAAACATCAGGGTCGGATCGTTCTGGGGAATCAGCCCTGAGCTGCCCACCACAACGTGCTCCCGATCCTCAAAATACTTCAAAAAACGTGCGCGAATCTCATTACCGGTCATCTGCTATTTTCCTTCCTGAGCTGGTCGACGTTTATCAGCTGACGGCAGGTCAGTGGGCAGCCAGGTTTCAATATAGCGGCCATTTTCGTCGATTTTGTTAATATAGCGTTTCACTTCGCCGGTCTGGGTATCCAGCAAAAACACGGCTTGATGAACATAGGTTTCCTTGCGTTTAAGATCAAAGGTGGTATAGCTGCCCTGAAACAGAGAAAAACGCCCTGACTCATGGCCTGGAGCAGCAGCAGCGCTGACGGGACTATGCAAAGCCACAAACAACACAATCAATAAAGCCAGACATACGTCTTCCATTCTGTCATATCGTTGCATGTTGTCTCCTATTCAACCACCAGCACTGCAGAAGGTTCACTTTCCAGGCCATCTACATCCTCTGCGGTCACATACAGCTCCAACCTGCCTGATTCGGTGTTTCTCCACTCAGAAGTCTCCACTGCTATCAGCCTCTGCCAGCCCATCAGACCCTTCTTATAGATGTGATACCGTCTGATATCAGCTTCTGCAGATTTTTGCCAACTGACAAGACGGATTACCTTGTCTTTTAATTGCACCCCAACAACCTGCTTCGGCAACGCCTTCGTGGTGGCATTGGCACGTGTACTCAAAGGACTGATCGCACCACCGGCGTTAACAGCGGCAATAACGTATGAGTAAGTAGTAGCATCCTTGAGCGGCTCTTCGGCATCGCGATACGAACGTTTATCGGCGGTCAACTCGGCTATCCGGGTCAGTTTTTCCTGCCCCGGCTCACCGCGATACAGATAAAAACCACTCAACTCGTCGTCCGGCATCGAACTGGACTCCCAGCTTAGGGTAACCCGCCTCGGTTCACCTTGCGCCGCAGATAACTTCAACGGTGTCGGGGGCAGATCGCGGGTTATGGCAGATACCACACTGGACGCGCCACCTGTTCCCTGCTCCTTGCTGGTTGCGACAATACGGTACCAGTAGGTGGTCTTATCCGTCAGCCCTGAATCCAGATAGTTTGTCAGCTGACGATCACTGATCACTGCCAGCTCCTGGTAGGGACCTTCCTTGCTGGTAGCCCGCTGCAGCCGATACCCGTTTACTGCAGCAAAAGGATGAACCTGCCAACTGAGTGGGACACGCCGGACCTTCCCACTGACCGCAGTCAGACCACTGGTTACTGTCGGTGTTGTCAACGAAAGCTGGACCGACTGTTCACTTTCTGCACCGGCTTGATTATAGGCGGTCATGGTATATAGATAGGTGGTTCCATCCAGTAACCCCTGATCACAAAAACCTGATTGATCATCTGCAACCCTGGCAACCGGAAAAAACTCCTTTTCCGTTGCGGAACGCCGATAGATACGCACTCCTTTGGGCAAAGTCCGTTCGTCAGTTCCGGCACAGGGGCGTTGACGCCAGCTCAAGACTGCTCCACCCAGGATAGGCTCAACACTCATAAAGATCGGCACAGCCGGAGCAACCGAGGTAGCCCCACGCACAGCGATAGTTGGCTCACTGGCCACGCCGTTTTGCCCAACAGCAGCCACCCGGTAGTAATAGATCTCATTCAGCCGCAGCTGTTCATCACTGTAACCCGGTTCAGTCACCGTACCTACGGTCGTAAACGGTCCTTGGGGCTCATTGGCCCGCAAGACCATATAGCCGACAACACGATCCGGTTCCGGGTGATTCCAACGCAGACGAATCGCATTGGTTGAACCGACAGCCTCAAGAGCAGTAGCAGGAGCAAGTGGCTTGGTTGATAGCTGCCCTGCTGTACCTGTCTCAACCGTCTTCTGAGATGCTTGTCGGATCCGTACGGCAAGTTGCTGCAGCAACTGTGGGATCTCTCCCTCGTTCACCGGCAATTTTTCCGTAAAAACCACCCGCTGACCACGCAGACTGAGGACGTTGAGTTCCAGCAACATCCCTTGCGGCTGGGTTGCCACACTGCCGCTGACCAGAAACTCAACTCCCAGTCGTGTTCCCAGACGTTGCAACTCTGCGCTGGAGAGAGAGTCAGACCTGACCCCTTCGAGATCCATGGCAGCTTCAAGACGTTTACGTTCTGCAACCTCAAATGAGCCACTTCGCTCCAGCTCATTAAGCAGCACTGTGGTCAAATACTCGGTAACCCCCATGGCCTCAATTGTTCTGGCCACAAACGGCACACAGCCCAACTTTGATTTCAATCGTTGATCTGCCGCCTCAACCGGCTGTACCTGCGTGCAGAGCAAAACAGCAGCAAGCCAGAGCAATATATACCCAAATGATTGTTTAATGGTATCAGCGGCTTCCATGCCGTTGTTCTCCGCTATCCTGACTAAGGCCGTTCAGCTGCCTGCAGATACTGCTCAATGCCTGTTTTCGCCTGAGCGGTTACCTGGCTGGCAACATGTTTTACCTCTTCAGAAACGATGGCATCCATGTAACGTTCAACCACCTGATCTCCGCCACCTTTTTTACTCAACAGTTCAGCTGCCTGCAGATAGCTGGCCTGACGATTCTGGAAGCGCGTAAGCACCAGACGTCCCAGCTCGGCAATCCCCTCGTCAACTGCCTTCTCAAGCAAGACGGCATCAGACGGCAACTCCATAGGATCAAAAGGGATACTAGCGAACTCAACCCCTTCTGAAAACTTGTCTTCTGCCTCTTTACGACTCCTGATGGTGGTAGCAATCACCACTTCCCCGGACTCCACGTCAATCACCCGGAAGGAGAGGGCCACATTGGCAGTTTTCTTGTGGGTACCCACCTTGTATTTGATGGTCTCCCGGATCTCTTCCTTCATCAGCGCAGGAGGTGCAAGTGCCATTTCTTTCTCACTAGGAGCAGGATGGCTCAACAGCCAACTCTGGTAGGCCGGGTTGGGAACCTGCTTGGTGGCCACCACCACGTTAACCATCTTGGACCCTTCTTCAGCACTTTTTTCTACGTTGTATTGCAGTACGCTACCGAAGATGAAGATATCGGTCCCCTTCAGTTTGCCGGTCTTTTTTGCGCTTTCAATATCATAGAGGCCAGCCTGACCAAACTCGATCTCCTTGATGATAGCTCCCAACACGTCCCTGGCTAGAATTTTGACATCGCTACTGGCATTTCTGGTCATATAGGAAAGCAGGCTGTCAGTTACCAGCTTACCGGCATCGGTACTGTTTGTTGGAGGAGAAAAATCCATGACCGCAATTTTTTTAACGACCCGTTGACGCAGTCTGTCCTTCAGAGTCTGTAAGCGTTGCTGGCTTTCCCGGTCACCACCATTCAGTCGGATGGACAGATCAAGCCAGTACCAGGCATTACCCAGCAAGCCGCCAGCCTCAAGTTCCTGAGACTTCGCCATCATATCAATGGCAAGCTGCTTGCGCAGATCAACGCCCTCTGCCCCTTTCATAAACGCAGGCGAGAACTGGACTCCGGCCTGCAGTGACTGATAGGCGCTATAGAGCTGTTTTTTACTGATCTGCACCATCCCCTGCTGGAGCATCTTCTGAGCACCCTGTCGCATCAGTTCCGTCATTTTGGCCTGCAGCTGCTGATCAGGATTTAGTAACTGGGCTTTGCGGAGGTAGCTTGCCGCCTTAAGCCATTGTTGCTGCTTAGCATTCTGTTCTGCCTTTGCGAACCAGGTGTTGGCCGTATTCCCGGCTTTGGTATCCTTTAAGAGCGCGGCAATCTGCTGATTGTTGGGCTGGATCGCCAATGCCTTTTCAAGACTGACAGTCATACCATCCAGATCATCATCCACCCGCAGCTGTTCAGCCTCCTTCAGGTAGTAGCCTAGCGCTGCGCTCTCGGTCTGAGGTAACTTGATGATAAGATCCAGATACCCAGGATAAAACTGACGAATCTCCCGCAGTTTATTAATTGCAGTTGGCCAATCCTTCAACTCCGCAGCCTTGGTAGACGCGGCATAGGACTGTTCCGCCCGCTTCAACAATGCGTCCATCTGCAATTTAACGGTTCCAGCCAGCGCCTTGGCTTCACTGTTGTTCGGATCAGCCTTGAGTGCCTTATCCACATCAAGCTGAGCAGTGCGTAACTGCTCATAGGTCACCTCAGCCCCCTGCAGCCGTTTACGGCCCTGTTCCACAAAACGGGCGGCAGAACCGGAACGGGCAAGAGCCAGCGTTGCTCGATATTCCTGATTATCCTGTTCTTTGGTGATGGCATCCTCATACAGCGTAATCGCTTCATCGACCCGCCCCTGACGTTCAAGCTGCCGACCAAGCTCAAAGCTATCTTTGCCGGGATTGTTACACCCCGTCAGTAACACCACGACACCAAGCACCATCAGTATCCGTTTCATTTTACGCGCCCTCCTTGAACGGGACGTCCTTGCCATGTAGCCTGTACCTGCCCGGCTGAATAGCCGGTAATCTTCAGGGAGCCCTGCTCCAGTCCTAATGAGGCCAGCTCATCAACCAACTCCTTGAATCCGCCAGTCACCTCAAGATCAAGACGAAGTTGTTGCCCCCGATAACCACGATCATGCACTGTTTCAATCTGCCCCATCTGCTCTTTCAGGGCTTCCTGCAAACGGCGGATATCAGCATGGGGGATGGCACTCACAGTCATACGCAATGTTCTCAAACCGGTCAAACGTTTGGTCCAGGCAGCAATCATCTGACGTTGAAGATTCTCGGTCAGCTCTGTTGCCGCCTTTTGAAAAGCCTCGTTTGATGCAGTAGCCGGATTCACATGCAGCGCCTGCTGAGTAGCAGTCACGGTGGCCAACAGCTCCCCACTGTCCACCTCAACTGCACGACAGGTGACGGTGACTTGAATCGGGCGCAGGTTGGTACCGCTTAAGGCAGATGCTGAACGTGCAGTCGCCTGACCAACAATTACGACTTCAGCACCACCCGCTGCAGCTGCCCGCACCACCGCATCCGTATGATCACCCTGTCCCCTGACCGCCTCATGCTCCACAGCCAGCATGGCCTGTCGATCAACCAGGGCATACCCACGCTTGCCCATACCTGCTATGATATGATTCTCAACCACGCCGCCCGGCACCTGCCCCCCGTCACTGTTTTGCTCCAGCACAACCACTGCAATCCGCGGTTTCCCCAGTTTTTTAAGCAGGAGCCCGGCATCATCCAACCCCTGTTCCAGCTTGTAACGGGAAACCGAGGCAAAGACCATAATCCGGTAGGCGTCACCCTCAACTTTTTCATCAACTATTCTATATGTTTTAATAAATCCGTGGCTCTTGGAAAAAATTTTGTCATTTAGCAGCTCTGAGTCTTTGACCACGGTCTTTGACTCAAGTGCCACCCCCACAACCTGTTCTACAGCTCGCCGGAAGGCATTCTGCAAGGCAGCCTCGCGGGCCTGATCCTTACGCCCTCCCACAATGCTGGCATAGCCTTCAACTTCGACAACACCGCCTTGTTGATCTGCAACGGCCATCCCCGCTGACAGTAACACGACCAAACAGAGTCCCAAGAACCGTGTCAGCTGAATGGCTATACCAGATTGAGCTGTTGTATTTTTCATGGATTTTCTCCCCTCTATCCACGCCAACAAGCACTGGGAGGCTGCATTCTATTTTTCAAACAATTGCCTGATCAGACCGCTCCGGTACCCGCGGCGTTGTAAAAAACCAGCTATCCGCCGGAATTGTCGTTCATCAGCTGTCTGAGGGTCAAACCCGGCATAACGACGCTCAACCAGATTACGCGCAGCTTCCAGTTCATTATCGTCACCGGGCAAGGCCTGCAGCACCTGATCAATCAGATCCGCTGACACTCCACGTCGACGCAACTCCTGTCGCAACCGGCAACCGACATACCGCCCGCTTTGTCTGGCTGCGGCAACAAAGCGTTCGGCATAACGTTGATCCTGCAGGTAACCTTCTGAAATCAGTCGGTCAACGGTCTGCTGCGCCTCTTCAGCAGAGAACCGCTTCATCTGCAGCTTACGCCGTAAAGCGGCACCGGTATAATCCTGCCCTGTCAGCAGCCTGAGCGCCGCCAGATAACACTCACTGGTCTGGCTAGAACCGGTCAACGTTGATCTTGTCCTCGTTCAGGACCTCTTCAAGCTTCTCTTCTTTATGGTCAAAGTTATCCCAGGTTGCATCGGAGGTCGATGAGATACCGGAAACCTTAAGGGCAAAATCATCCGGATTGGAGCTTTGCCGCAGCGCCTCTTCGTAGGTAATCAGTTTTGAGGTAAACAGTTTCATCAAGGACTGGTCAAAGGTCTGCATGCCATAGGAGACAAACCCCTGGGCAATGGCATCCTTGATCTGCTTGGTCTTGTCCTTGTCATCAATACACTCTTTGACCCGGGCTGTACCCAGCAGCACCTCAACTGCAGGTACCCTGCCCTTGCCATCGGCCCGCGGCACCAGACGCTGGGAGATAATACCCTTGATGATGCTGGCCATCTGAATCCGCACCTGCCGTTGATGGTACGGCGGAAAGACGGAAATAATCCTGTTGATGGTCTCCGGTGCATCCATGGTGTGCAGGGTGGACATAACCAGGTGGCCGGTCTCTGCTGCCGTCATGGCGGTTTCAATGGTCTCGTAATCCCGCATCTCACCCACCAGGATAACGTCCGGGTCCTGACGCAGGGCACCTTTCAGCGCACTTGAGAAGGTCGGGGTATCGGTACCCACCTCCCGCTGGCTGATGATACACTTGTTGTCACGATGCAGAAACTCCACCGGGTCCTCAATGGTGATGATATTGCTGGTCCGGCTGTTGTTGATCTCATTGATCATAGCAGCCAGCGTGGATGATTTACCGGAACCGGTGGTACCGGTCACCAGAATCAAACCGCGCTCTTCAGCACAGAGTTTTTTCAGCACCGGAGGCAGGTTCAGCTCCTCCATGGTGGGAATCTTCATTGAGATTGCCCGGAAGACCAGAGCGATAGTCCCCCGCTGCCGATAGCAGGCCACCCGAAAACGTCCCAGACCCGGCACCGCATAGGCCATATCCACCTCGGAGTTTTCCTCAAAGATCCTCCGCTGGCGGTCATTCATCATCATATTGGCAATGCTGGCAACCACATCAGGCCCAAGCCGCTGGGCATTGGGAATCGGGTGCAGCTTACCGTCAATCCGGACAATGGGCGGCAGGCCGGTCTTGATATGAACGTCCGATCCACGGGCCTTGACAGCAATGGTAAGAATTTCGTTCAGCTCCACGGGGTACCTCCGAAATCCTGCTCGGTTTTATTCTGCTTTTTCTTCCTTGGGTGCCGGCTTGATCAACTCCATCAGCCTGGCTTCTATCTCAGCCAGCATGGTCGGATTCTCTTTCAGGAACTGGCGTGAGTTTTCGCGCCCCTGGCCGATCCGCTCTTTGTTGTAGGAGAACCAGGCACCGCTCTTGTCAATGATATTGCGGTCCACCGCCAGATCCAGCACATCGCCGGTGCGGGAGATACCTTCTCCATAAAGGATATCAAATTCAGCTTCTTTAAAAGGTGGCGCCACCTTGTTCTTGACCACCTTGACCCGCGTGCGGGAACCGATTACCTGATCACCCTGCTTGAGGGTTGCGATCTTGCGGATATCAAGACGGACCGAGGCGTAGAATTTCAGCGCGTTGCCACCGGTGGTGGTTTCAGGATTACCAAACATCACACCGATCTTCATCCGGATCTGGTTGATAAAGATTACGCAGCAGTTGGATTTAGAGATGATGCCGGTCAGCTTGCGCAGTGCCTGGGACATCAGGCGGGCCTGCAGGCCGACATGGGAATACCCCATCTCACCCTCGATCTCTGCCTTGGGCACCAGAGCAGCAACCGAGTCA
>DAIQQT010000103.1:0-7925 GCA_036786685.1 Trichlorobacter sp. | reverse complement strand
CGTAGAAACCGGCCGCAGGTGGCATGAAAGGTGGCAATGAGGGGTGTGTCGTGGGAACCGAGCAGGTGTTGCACCCGCTCAGCCATCTCTTTGGCAGCCTTGTTGGTAAAGGTCACGGCCAGGATGTTCCAGGGACGGATGCCATGTTCGCGGATCAGATGCACGATCCGGTGGGTGATCACGCGGGTCTTGCCGGAACCGGCACCGGCCAGGATCAGCAACGGACCTTCGGCATGCAGTACGGCCTGTTGTTGCGGTTTGTTGAGGTGGGCTAATAAATCCATAGTCAGATTCTATATCAATCTCTGTTTTGCTGGGAAAAACGAACGAGAGCCGATTGGTAGGCTGCCATATCCTCCCGCTTGTCAATGGCCAGTACCAGTACTACCAGACGATCATCTTCAATCGTGTAGACCAAGCGGTACCCTTGTTTACGAAGCTTGATCTTGTAGCAGGTTCTCAGATCTCCATACAATTCTGAACCCGGCACGCGGGGCTGGATCAGACGCTTCTTCAATGCCTTGCGCAGAAGCTCCTTGATGCTGTTATCAAGCCGACGCCATTCTTCGAGCGCTTCAGGCATAAAGGCAAGTTGGTTGATTCCAGCGGGATCAGATGGCGTCAAGATCAACCTCAACCGCTTCATGTCTGCGAGCCAGCCGTTGACGCACCAAGTCATACAGTTCCTGGTCTGCCAGACGTTCAGTCAACGCCTCAAACAGTCCGGGTGAGATCATGTAAAAAGCCGGGCGATTGTGGTTAAGCACTGCAACCGGTTTTTCATCGGCAGCCCGTAAAACCTGTGCAGGGTTCTTTTTAAATTCCGACATACTGATCGTCAGATTGGCGTACAGAGTGTCCATTGCAGCCTCCTTGGGCTAAATATAGCTCCAAATTAAGAGCTGATCAAGCCATTTCATCCCTATGAGCCTTGTCCCGCAGATAGGCCAGAATCCCGCTGAAGTCTTCCGGCGGTTCACTGCTGAATTCCAGGTACTGCCCGGTAATTGGATGGATAAAGCCCAATACCCGTGCATGCAAGGCCTGCCGTCCCAGGTGTGAGATCATCCCTTTCAGGCGGGTATCCTTCAGATTGTTGAAGCGGCCACCATCAGGGTAGAGCGGATCGCCCAGCAACGGCATGCCCGCCTCGGTCAGGTGAACCCTGATCTGGTGGGTGCGTCCGGTCTCCAGCCGCAACTGCACCAGGCTGGCAGCCCCGAACCGTTCCAGTACCCGCCAGTTGGTGGTTGCCTCCTTGCCGTGCTTTGCCTTGCCGGACATCCGCAAGCGATCAGTGGGGTGGCGGCCAATGCTGTTGCTGACCTTGCCGGTGTCGTCATTGGGGGAACCGTAGATCAGGGCCCAGTAGAGCCGCTTGATGCTATGTACGGCAAACTGTTCTGCCAGGCCCCGGTGGGCCAGATCATTTTTGGCAGCCACCAGCACGCCGGAAGTGCCTTTGTCCAGGCGGTGCACAATGCCGGGCCTGATCTCACCACCAATGCCGGACAGGTCAGTGCAATGGCCCAGCAGGGCGTTGACCAGGGTGCCGGAATCCACTCCGGCGCCGGGATGAACGGTCATGCCGGCTGGTTTGTTGATCACGATCAGGTCATGGTCTTCATACAGCACATCCAGGGGGATCTGTTCTGCCAGCGGCACTGCCGGTGTTGGCGGTGGTATGGCAACGGTGATCTGTTCGCCACCAGCCAATTTCAAAGAGGGGCGAGGTTTCCCCGCGTTCAGCAGCACCTGCCCCTCGTCAATCAGCCGTTGTACTGCTGCCCTGCTTAAGTCAGGCAGTCGGGTGGTCAAAAAAGCGTCCAGCCGCTGTCCGACCGCTTCAGCTGGCACTGCAATGCTGTAATGGTTTGTCTCCACAGAAACTCCAAACAGAAGAGGCGCGTCACCAGGACACGCCTCTCTCAAATGTTTATGCTGCCTGGCTTTTGAACCGCTACCAGATGGCTGATTCAATCTTGCCGGCCCGCTTGATCAGAATATCCACCAGGGTCAGATCAAACATCCGCTCAGGTTCCAGTTCCGGCGCAACCCGGGAATAAAAATGTTGACGGCCTTCTTCAATCTCTTCTGACAACACGTCAAAGATATTGTCATTTTTTATGCCGCTTTCCACCTTCTCCTGATTGTAGATCGCCACATCGGAGATAATGGCCCGTGCCAGACGTGCCGCCTGTTCCTTGGTGGTAAGTATATTCATGATTCTTCCTTTCGGAGGGAAGTCATCCAAACATTTTGCTACTCTAGCCTAGTTTTGGTGCAAAGTAAATCAAATGGCTTAACGTACGCCCTCTTGCTCTTCAATTTGACGCGATGCTGCGGCAGTATCTGCATTGCCCGGTTTAACGGTTACCGTTATTTTGCGCCCACCACGCAAGACCACCACCGGCAGAGTAGTACCAATACGGGTGACTGCCACCAGCTGCTGCAGATGGGAGGGATCACGCACTTCATTGTTGCCCAGCATGAGTATAACATCGCCTGCCCGTATGCCCCCTTTGGCTGCCGGACCATCCCCCTGCACACCGGCAATCAGAGCTCCAGCCGGTTTAGACAGCCCCAGCGAGCGGGCCTCATCTTCGCTGACCGGCTTAATGCTGACCCCCAGCCAGGCACGGGTCACCTTACCCTTTTCAACCAGCTGGCTGATGATCGGGCGGGCCATATTGGTGGGAATGGCAAAACCGATTCCCTGACCGGCTGCCACAATGGCGGTGTTGATACCGATCACCTCACCGTGGATATTCAGCAGCGGTCCGCCGGAGTTGCCGGGGTTGATGGAGGCATCGGTCTGAATAAAATTTTCGATCGCCTCAATACCAACATTGGAACGTCCCTTGGCTGAAATCACCCCCACTGTCATGGAATGCTCCAGACCAAAGGGATTGCCGATGGCAATCGCCCACTGCCCCACCTCCATCCGGTCTGAATCCCCCAGAACCGCCACCGGCAGATCCGTTGCATCAATCTTGATCACCGCAATATCGGTCTTGTGATCGCCGCCAATAACCCGTGCCTCATACACCTTGTCATTGGAGAGCTTGACCCGGATGCTTTCTGCATCACGCACCACATGTTCGTTGGTTACAATAAAACCGTCACGGCTGATGATAAAGCCTGACCCCAGACTCTTATCGCGCCGAGCAGCACCGCCGCCAAAAAACTCTTCAAATAAAGGGGGCATGTCAGGGAAAGGACGGACCAGCTTTTTGCGGCTGATGGTGGAGATATTAACCACAATCGGGGTGACCTTCTTGGATACCTGGCTAAAGGCACGCTGGGTAGAAAGGATATCGGCCGGCACATCTTTAACCGGCGGTTCTGCTTCAGCCGTTGGACGTTTTGATTTGAAAAACAGCGGTTCATCCGTGGAAGAGGAGCAGGCAGCAAGTACACCGATGACGAAAATCAACAGAAGAAGGCGGAATAGATCTCTCATCATATTGACAACCTTACTGAATGAAATGTATACAGAACAACATCTGTGTCGTAAAACAGGGTTAGGCTAGCCTAAAAGATTACTGGCTGTCAACTGCCTGATCCGACACGGCAACGGCGGTATTCAGGAGGCATACGGTGACGGATATCAAGGCACAAATCAAGGAGTTCCGGATTGGCGAAAAGATTCGGGGACAACGTCAACAACGACGTTTGACCCTTCAGGAATTATCCGAATTAACCGGACTCTCCAAACCGCTCTTGTCCCAGATTGAAAATGAACAGGTGGTGCCCCCTCTGGCTACGTTGTTGAAGATCTCCCGCGGCCTGAAGGTTGATATCCACTTCTTTTTTGAAGACGAAGGCAATCGCCAGCGTCTGGTACTGACCCGTGGCGACGACCTGCGACCTGACCTGCAACGTCAGGCAGTTAATGCTGAAAACCGGCCCTACACCTACCACTCCCTGGCCCATGGCATGCGCCAGAAACATATGGAACCGTTTCTGGTGGAGGTCAAAAACTCAACCTGGGATGACAAGCTCTTTTTCCGCCATGAAGGAGAGGAAGAGTTCCTGTATGTGCTGGAAGGCGAGATTGACCTGCACTACGGCAATGAAATTCACCGGGTAAAAAGCGGCGACAGCGTCTATTATGACTCCAGCGAACCCCACGGCCTGGTGTCGGTAGGGGATCAGAAAGCCCGGATTGTTGCGGTGCTGTACTCGAAATAATCTCCTGTTTTGTTCTCGTACCGGACGCCGGTTGCAGGCACCCTGCAACCGGCGTTTTCAGTTTCCGGCATCAGGCCATCTCAACTACGGCCTTGACGCACTTCCCGATCCCTTCATACACCTCTGAAATGCGACCGGCAGTCATGTAGGCCGGAGTAGTCACGATCCTGTTGGCCTGATCAATCACAATCTCGTTTGCCGGACAATTCTGATGCTTTGCACCGGTCTTTTCCAGCTCTGCTGCGGTGGCAGGATCAGTGCCGATGGTCAGGCTTGGGGCAGCTTCTTTACCCAGGATAGCGGCGATCAGGGCCGGTGCAATGCAGATGGCACCGATCGGCTTCCCGGCAGCATGGATCTCCCGTGTCAGGCGGGCCACTTCCGGATCAACTGCGGCTGCCGCCCCTTTCTGGCCAAAATCACACAGGTTCAGGGCAGCACCAAAGCCACCGGGAAAGACCAGAGCATCCAGATCAGCGGCCTTCACTTCGGTGATATTCTTAATCCTGCCGCGGGCAATCCGGGCTGATTCCACCAGCACCTTGCGCTTTGCTCCGGTCAGCTCCATGGTGCAGTGGTTCACCTCATGCAGCTCGCTATCCGGAGCCATACAGACCGCCTCAGCGCCGGCCTGGTCAATGGCCAGCAGGGTGCAGACCGCCTCATGGATCTCACTGCCGTCTCGAAAACCGCAACCTGAAAGTACCACACCGATCTTTTTCATAAAGCACCTCCTGCATGTTGTTCGGCCAGGGCCGTTCGTATGGCGTCATCATAGGGGGTCAGCCGGATCGGTAACAGCTCCTGAATCCGGTTGTCACGACAGACCACTTCATTTTTAAGCCCTTCAATCAGGGCAATGGCAATGGCAGACTTGACCGGCGTTACCAGCCCCACCCAATAGGAAGAGAGCTTTGGTGTCAACACCGGCACCGGAATGATCCAGAGCCGCTTGCCTTCCAGTGCAGCAAACCGCTCCATCATCTCTTTGTAGGTCATGATATCAGGGCCACCAATATCAAAGGTCTGGCCAGCAGTTCTGGGCTCTTCCAGGCACCCGGCCAGATAGGCGATCACGTCAGCCACCGCAATCGGCTGGTTGCGGGTGCTGACCCAGCGGGGGGTGATCATGACCGGCAAGCGCTGCACCAGACTGTGCACCATCTCATAGGATGCACCACCATAGCCGATGATCACGGCTGCCCGCAGAAAGGTGGTGCTGAAACTGCCGGTTTGCAGGATATGGGCAACCTCAAGACGGCTGGCCAGATGATGGGAAAGGTTATCACCGGTTTCCCCCAGCCCCCCCAGGTAGATGGACCGTTTGACACCGGCCAGGTCCGCAGCTGCAACAAAGTTACGGGCCGCCTGACGGTCCTGTTCAGCAAAATCACCTTTGTTCTGCCCCATTGAATGCACCAGATAGTAGACCGTGTCTATTCCGCTCAGGGCAGTCGACAGGCTGTCAGGCTGCAGCAGATCAGCCTGAATCTGCTCAACCTCAGCAGGCAGATCTGAAGGACGGCGCACCATACAGCGCACCCGGTAGCCCCGCTGCAGCAATTCTTTCACCAGACGTCTGCCGATAAAACCGTTTGCGCCGGTGACCAGTATGGTGGCCTGCTCCTGTTTGCTCATAGTAGCCTATTCTGCCACAAATTCTGATGCTGGCAAGTGAACAGTTTGTGTGGCACACTGTTTTTATGCCTGTCAAAGCCCCGTTAAAAATTGCCTGTCAGCAGGTATTGGTTGAGGACAACTCGGTCTTCTCAATCCAGTGGACTGATCTGCCACTTGCACTTGCCAAGAATATGACCCCACAACGCCTGCTGGAAGCCTATCTAAGGGTTATCAGACGGATGACCTGCGGGCTGATTCAACCGACGGTGCTTGCTGACGGCATCAGATTCAAACTGTTTGGTCGCTTGCCGTTACTCTGTTTTCTCAACCCTGAACCGGAGGGTGACTGGCTGGCCCTGCGGATCTGCGGTGGTCTGCTGGTACAGCGGGATCAGTGTGACCGGGGAGAGCTGGCCTTTCGCTGTGAGCCGCTGCCTGGCGATCTGATCAGGGTGACTCTGCGTCTGTCCGACTACTGTCCACTGCTGCTCGGCTCGCAACGCCCTTCGCTGTTGCGGCGCTGGCTGTACCGCCTGACCCAGGCAGCCCTGCATCGTCTGGTGACGGTCCGTTTTCTGGCATTGCTGTACCGGGAGCTGGGTGGCACCGCCAAAAGGGTACAAACGCTGCAGGTAGAGGTGCAGCAGGGAAGGAACACCTGATTGAAGATTGCAGACGGTCATGCTACTATGTATCCCCTGAATTTTACTGATGCAAAGAAAGAAACCAGATGCCCCATAATGAACTGACCATACCTGCAGTCCTGCCGCTCTATCCGCTGAAGGATATGGTGGCCTTTCCCTATATGGTATTCCCGCTCTACCTGGATGAGCCTGAGCTGGCCCTGTTCCGCGCCAGCCAGGAACAGTACGATGGTTTTGTCGCGGTGTCGTTTCCCCGCAAAGAACCGCAAGGCAGCGATATTCTGAGCACCCTGCATGAGATCGGCACGGTCTGCCGGGTGACCCAGCTCAAGAAGGTCTCCGGCGGGCGCTTCAAGGTAACCCTGGAAGGGATCAACCGGATTCGCCTGATTGAGCTGGAACGGGTGGCCCCCTACCCGCTGGTGCAGGCTGAAGTGGTACGGGAGTTTGCTGAAAAAGGACTGGTTTCCGAGGCGTTGGTGCAGTCATTGATCGGCCTCTTGAAGATCTCGCTCTCCTACGGCAAACCGCTGCCGGATGATGTGATGAAGATGATTGACTACATCGATAATCCGGCCCGCCTGTCAGACCTGGTGGCGTTGTATGTCAACCTGCCCCAGTCAGATCTGCAGGAACTGCTGGAGACCGTTGATCCACTGGAGCGGCTGAAAAAGGTCTATGTCCACCTGACCAACGAGGTGCAGAAACTGCAGGTCCATGGCGAAATGAAGACCGAGCTGAACAAGCGGGTCGGTAAAAACCAGAAAGATTACCTGCTGCGGGAGCAGATGAAGCAGATTCAGGAGGAGCTGGGGGAGGAAGACCCGCGCAATGCCGATGTGGCTGACCTGCGCAAGCGGATTGATGAGGCTGAGATGCCGGAAGAGGTGCGCAAGATCGCCCTCAAGGAGCTGAAACGGCTGGAAAAGATCAACCAGGCTTCCCCGGAGTACAATGTCAGCCGCACCTATCTGGATTACCTGGCCGGTATGCCCTGGAACCTATCCACCGAGGATTCACTGGACATTGTCAAGGCAGAGCAAGTGTTGGATGAGGACCACTACAACCTGAAAAAGGTCAAGGAGCGGATTCTGGAGTTTCTGGCAGTACGCTCCCTGAAAGATACCATGAAGGGACCGGTCCTGTGCTTTGTGGGGCCGCCGGGGGTGGGTAAAACCTCGCTGGGCCGCTCCATTGCCCGCTCATTGGGCCGCAAGTTTGTGCGGGTCTCACTGGGGGGGGTGCGGGATGAGGCCGAGATTCGCGGCCACCGCCGGACCTACATCGGTGCCCTGCCGGGCCGGATCATCAAAGAAATCTACCGCTGTGGTTCCAACAACCCGGTCATGATGCTGGACGAGATCGACAAGCTCTCCCATGATTTCCGCGGCGACCCTTCCTCGGCCCTGCTGGAGGTGCTGGACCCGGAACAGAACTTCTCCTTCCAGGATCACTATCTGGATGTGC